>JBBILP010000001.1:0-22984 GCA_037444885.1 Actinomycetota bacterium
TTGAACGCTGGCATCAGGATCTGCTGGAAGAACGCCGCCTCGCGTTCAGCGAACGTCTCGTACATCCGGAGGTGGCGGGGTTCCACGCCGTATCTGCGAAGGTCCCAGCAGGTGTGGGCGACGGCCGCGTCGTGCGCGGAAAGTTCCTCGCCGTCCGGGCCCTTCACCAGTTCGACCACACCGAAGTTCGCGAGCTCGCGGATGAACGAGACCGGCAGGCCCAGCGAGGTCGGTGCCTGCTCTACTGCGAGGGTCTCAGCAGCCTCGAAGGGTAGTTGGACTTTTCGACCGGGGCCAGCGCTGCCTTTGAGCTCAGGCGGAAGCCTGCCCTTGTCGAAATCCTTGAGCCTCTCGCGGATGATCGACAGCGGCAGGAAGTGTTCCTTCTGGAGCCGCAACACGAGCTCAACACGGGCGACGTCCGACGCGGAGAACTTCCTGTACCCGCCCGCAGTGCGCTCGGGGGTGACCAACCCCTCCTCCTCGAGGAAGCGCAGCTTCGAGATGGTCAGGTTGGGGTATCCGGGTTCCAGCTTGGACACCACCTCGCCTATGGTGAGGAAGTCCCTCGCGCGCGCGCTCACGTCAGGCGCCCGCCGGACACGCAGCCCATGACGAACTTCCCGATCTGGACGGTGTCACCCTCGCCGATGACAGCTTCGTCCACCCGCACCCCGTTGACGTAGGTGCCGTTCAGCGAGCCTGCGTCTTCGATCGAGACGACGCCCGCCGCCATGCGAAGGGTCGCGTGCCTCCGGGAGACCGTGATGTCGTTGAGGAAGACGTCGCAGCCAGGGTCGCGACCGATGGTGATCTCGTCCTGGTCTACGAAGAACCTCTCCCCCGCTTGTGGTCCCTTTCGCACGACGAGTGCCGGCGCTCCTTCGACCAGCGGAGAATGCTGTTCGGCGTCAACGTCGCGGATCGGCTCGAACGGCGTCGTCGCACCATCAAGGGTGCATCCGCACGCGGAACACTCGCGGTGCGACGCGTCGACCACGGTTCCGCATGTGGGGCAGTCTGGCATCGTTGCTCCCGTGGGTGCGTCGAGCAGCGGTCAGTCCGAAAAGCCGAACTCGCGGCGCTGGAACGCCGACGCGATCTGTTCCTCGAGCGCTGCCGCGATCTCGGGGTTCTCCAAGACGCTCTCGAGCCGCTCGGGTGAGAGCCGATTGCGTACGTACGGGTCGTTGAGTGCCTCCGTCAGCTTGCGCCCGTTGTGCACCTCTCTGATCACGTAATCGACGACCCTCTCCTCGATGGCGTCTGTGGCCATTTCGTCGAGGAACGCCTGCAGCTTCTCCTGGATGGTCGCCAAGTTTGCCTCCTAGTCGGGTGGTCCGGCCTGTGCGGCTGCGTCAGTCCGAGTCGGACTCCACGTCAGGGAGGCCGATGTCGAACGGGTTGCCAGCTCGCAGATCGCTCGCCAGAATCGAGATCAGCCGATCGAGATCGCCACCGGAGATGACGTCCTCGCCCGTCATCCGCTCCGCTTTCAGCCTGCGTACGAGCTCCGCTCGCAAAATGTCGATCTTGCCGTGGAGAACGCGTCGCCGGTAGCTGAGCTTCTGCTCCTCTTCGTGAAGCTGGTCGAGCATCTCTCTGAGGTCGTCGTTGCTGCGCTTCTCGAGGTCCACCAGTATCGACGCGCTCTCGTCGCTATCGGCCATGACGCCCCCTCCTTCACGGATCCGAGCCTGTTGGTATTGTACCATCGGCCGACGACGCTCTGACGTCGGCAGCCACCTTCAGGCTCGAGTGGACGTCGAATGTGGCGAGTGCGCGTCCACGGTGAAGCGGTCAGCGTACTCGACGGCCGAATCGGTCTCGGCTCGAGTCGCTTCGCCTTCGATCAGGCGGATGTCGAGCGTTTCGGCGAAGCCCCGGACCATCATTGTGCGCAGGCAGTCCGCCGCTGGCACGGTCTCCAGCAGCTCGTCAAGCGAGCTGGCGCGCTCCGCCAGAGCCCGTGTGTCGGCGTCGTCAAGGCCGAAAAGTGCCGCCTCAAGCCCGATGTCTCGGCGAAGGACGATAGCACCGTGCTGCAGCACGGTGTCCCCGGACCAGACTTGTGCGCTTCCCGACAGTTTCGCTCCCGCGACGGAGAGATCGGCTTGCGACGACTGGAGGAAGCAGGATGCCGAGCGGCGACCGGCGTACCTGCCAAACACCTCGGCCCTGAGGCCGAGAGCCTCGAAGGTGGCGATGAGGCCGGCGCCGAAGTACGCATAGGACGCCGTCACACCTCTCGGGACGCCGTCCCGCACCGACGCCACTATGGAGTAGGTCACCTCGTCGTCGTGAAGGACTCCTCGCCCGCCGGTAGGCCGGCGCGCAAGCCCGACCCCGCGTGCGGCGGCGATATCCGCGTCGATGTCCGAGACGTCCTGGAAGCGGCCCAGCGTCACCGTCGGTCTGTCCCATCCGTACAGACGCAGGGTGGGTGGAGAGGCCCCCCGGTGGCGGGCTGCGAGTATAGCCGCGTCGACGGCCATGTTCCACGCGCCGTCAGCGGGGCCGTCCAGTATCAGCCTCCAGGGGGAGGTCATCGCCAAGGTCAGTCGCTCGGACGCCAGCGCAGGTCGGGCTCGCGGGCGGCGCGGACCTCGTCGATCCTTCGCACCGGGGTGGTGTACGGGGCACCCTTGACCAGATCGGGATCTGACTGCGCCTCCAGCGCGACAGAAGACAGCGCTTCAGCGAAAGCGTCCAGAGCGGAGAGAGGCTCGGTCTCCGTGGGCTCGATCATCAGGGCCTCCTCCACCACCAGCGGGAAGTACACCGTCGGAGGGTGGACTCCGTGATCGAGCAGTCGCTTGGCCACGTCCAGGGTGCGCACGCCGGTGCGACGTTTCAGGGCGGAGCCGGAAAGAACGAACTCGTGCATGCACGTCCTGTCCTGCGCGACATCGAAGACGTCCTTGAGCCGCTCCTTGAGGTAGTTCGCGGACAGCACGGCCTGGTCGGTGACTTCAGCCAGGCCGTCGCCGCCGACGGCCCTGATGTACGTGTACGCCCGGACAAGGACAGCGAAGTTGCCGGCCGCGCTTCGTACCCTCCCGATTGAGTCGGGAGGCGTCTCAAGGGCGAACGTGCCGTCTTGGCGCCGGACCGCGACGGGAGCGGGCAGGTAGGTGGCGAGCCTCGAGGTCACGCAAACCGGGCCCGATCCGGCGCCACCGCCCCCATGTGGGGTGGCGAAGGTCTTGTGGAGGTTCACATGAAGGGCGTCGAACCCCATGTCGCCCGGACGAGACCTGCCCAGCAACGCGTTCATGTTGGCGCCGTCGCAGTAGACGAAGGCTCCCGCCGCGTGGGCCGCCTCTGTGAGCTCGAGGATGCGTTTCTCGAACAGGCCCAGCGTGTTGGGGTTGGTCAGCATGAGCGCCGCAACCTGGTCGTCCAGGAGCGAGCAGACGGTGTCGACGTCGATGAGGCCGTCGGGGCCGCTGGGTACCGTGACCGTCTCGTAGCCGCACATCGTCACGGTCGCCGGGTTGGTGCCGTGTGCCGTGTCAGGGATGATGACCCGCTTGCGCGGATCCCCCTCAGCGATATGCGCGGCGCGGAAGACCAGCAGGGCCGCCAGCTCGCCGTGGGCCCCCGCTGCCGGTTGAAGCGTCACCCCGGGAAGTCCGGTGAGCTCGGCCAAGGCCTCCTGCAGCTCGAACATGAGCTGCAGTGCGCCCTGAACAGAGGAATAGGGCTGAGACGGGTGCAGCCCCGCGAAGCCTTCGAGGCGGCACGCGTCCTCGCCGATCCTCGGGTTGTACTTCATGGTGCAACTCCCGAGTGGATAAAACCCGTTGTCAACCCCGAAGTTCATCTCGGCAAGGTGCGAGTAGTGGCGCATGATCTCGAGCTCTGAGACGTGCGGCAGTCGTGGTGGTCGTTGGCGCAGGCCGAGCTCCTCCAGCGTCGCGGAGTCGAGGTCCGGGACGTCCAATGCGGGTCCGAGCACGCATGAGGACTCCGGGGCGCCGATCTCGAAGACGAGCCCGCGCGGTCCACGGACCGGCGCGCCCTCAGGGGTGTGCGCGAGTTCTTCCGTCACAGCGCGCCGACCTCCCTGATGAACGCATCCATCTCCTGTCGGGTCCTCTTCTCGGTGACGGCGAAGACCACGGTCTCGCCCTCGGGCGATGGCATCGGCACGCCGGCGAGGTAGCCCCGCTCCATCATCCTGTCCCTCATGCCTGAAAGGTCGCCATCGAACGTCAAGGCGAACTCGTAGCCGAATGGACGCTCCCACGGGGCCTTGAACCGGCCCGACGCGATCAGTCCGTCACGCAGGTATCGAGCTTTCGCCATGGAGGCGCGAGCGATGTCGGCCAGTCCGCGCGCACCCAGCGCGCACAGGTGAACGCCGGTTGCCAGCGCGTTGAGCGCGTGGTTGCTGCATATGTTGCTGGTGGCCTTCTCGCGACGGATGTGCTGCTCGCGAGTCGACAGGGTCAGCACGAACGCCGCGCTCCCGTCCACGTCGACGGTGCGACCCACCAGGCGGCCCGGCAGCTGACGAAGATGTTCGGACCTGCATGCGAACAACCCTAGGCCCGGTCCGCCGAACGACATCGAGCCACCCAGCGACTGTCCCTCGGCGACGACGATGTCGGCTCCCAAGGCGCCGGGCGGTTCGAGCAGGCCGAGCAGGACAGGGTTGGCCGCGACGACGAGGAGCGCCCCGCCGTCGTGCGCAGCACGCGCCAGCGCCCCAACCTCTTCCAGGCAGCCCCACATGTTGGGGCTGGCGACTAGAACCGCGGCGGTGTCTTCGGTGATCGACTCACGTACCAGTCCGGGGTCCACAGCGCCGCCTCGCGCAGGCACCGTCACCGCCTCGAAGAGTCCGGAGCTCGCATAGGTCGACAGGGCCTGCGCCCATTCAGGGAGGACGCTGCCGGCGACCAGCACGCGAGAGCGCCTTGTGAGCCTGCACGCCATGAGTGCGGCCTCGACGAAGGCCGTCGCCCCGTCGTACATGCTGGCGTTGGCGACGTCCATCGCAGTGAGTTCGCAGACCATGGTCTGGTACTCGTAGATGGCTTGGAGCGTTCCCTGTGAGACCTCAGGCTGGTAGGGGGTGTACGCGGTGAAGAACTCAGGTCGCCGGACCACGTGGTCTACGACCGAGGGGATGTGGTGGTCGTAGCAGCCGGCCCCCGCGAAGACGACCGTGTCGCCCGCGTGCCGGTTGCGGGCTGACAGTCCGCGCATGTGGCGCGCGAGGTCGATCTCCGACATGCCGTCGGGCAGATCGACGGGGCGCTCCAGCCGGGCGGCCGGCGGGATGTCCTCGAACAGGGCGTCGACGGTCTTTGCGCCGACGACGGCGAGCATGGCTTCGCGCTGCTCGCAGGTTATTGAGACGAAGCGCACCTTGGGGCCGGCCTAAGCGCCCGAGATGAAGGATTCGTAGTCCTCGACAGTCATAAGGCCCTCGACCAGGGACGCATCGCCTGGACGCACGCGAAGCATCCATCCCTCGCCGTAGGGGTCAGAGTTGACGGTCTCGGGAGTGTCCGTAAGAGCCTCGTTGACCGCGACTACCTCCCCGTCGATCGGCGAGTAGAGCTCTGAGACCGACTTGACCGACTCGACCTCGCCGAAGGCGGCGCCAGCGCACAAAGACTCGCCAGCGGCGGGGAGGTCCACGAAGACGATCTCGCCGAGCTGGTCCTGTGCGAAGTGCGTGATGCCGATGACGACTTCGTCGCCTTCGGGCCGTACCCACTCGTGCTCTTTGGAGTACCTGAGGTCCTTCGGATACATGCCGCCAAGCTCCCTTCCTTCTTACTTCGTTCGTTGGAGCGATGTGTTTGTGACGAAAGGCGGTCTGACCACCTCTGCACGCGCGTTTCTGCTCCTGGCAACCACGTCCACGAAGGTGCCCGGATCTGCCAGCGCTGCGGGGAGGTACGCTAGCGCGATCCCGCACGACAGCGTCGGGGAGAAGCTCCCGCTGGCTACCTTAGCGACCTCCGCACCGCCGTGCAATATCGCTGAGCCGCGTCGTGGTATCAGGCCGTCCACCTTGAGTCCGGCAAGGCGGAGTCGCGGTCCGGCCTCCCGGATCCGCAACAGGGCGTCTAGGCCGGTGAAGGGTCCTTTGTCGAACGACACCGCCCAACCGAGCCTCGCGCTCAAGGGGTCCACCCCACTGTCGATGTCAGAGCCGTGGAGCGGATAGCCCATCTCCAGCCGGAGCGTGTCCCTAGCGCCTATGCCGCAAGGCTGCACCTCGGGAGCGCTCATGAACGCGCGCCACACCCCTACGGCGTGCATCGCCGCGCAGAAAACCTCGACGCCGTCCTCGCCCGAGTACCCGGTCCGCGCGACGAGTACGGGCGTGTCCAGGATCCTTGCCTCAGCGATGTGGAACCTCGGCGGGGGCTCCCAGGCGCTGTCGCTCACGAGCTGCCGCATGACGCGGATGGCTTCCGGCCCCTGCAGGGCGATGAGGCCCGTCCGCTCCGACTCGTCCTGGACCTCCAGTCCGGGCGGAGCGTCGCGCCGCACGGCGTCGAGCACGGCCGTGCGGTTGGACGCGTTCGTGACCAGCAGGTACTCGAGGTCCCCGCTGTGGTAGACGATGATGTCGTCAACGATCCCGCCGTCCTGGCCGCACAGGAGCGTATACTGCGCCGCGCCGACTTCGGCTATCCGACCGAGATCGTTGGTGAGCGCGGACTGAAGGTGTTCGAAGGCCCCGAACCCGTGGACCCGGATCTCTCCCATGTGGCACACATCGAAGGCACCAGCGCTTGTGCGCACAGCACGGTGCTCGTCGATGATTCCCGCGTACTGCAGGGGCATCTCGTGCCCGGCGAAGGGCGTCATGCGGGCGCCCAGAGCGAGATGCTCCTCATACAGCGGGGTCTTGAGCGACGACTCGTCCACAGTCACCTGCCTTCACGGGGTCGTTGCGCCAGCCGGGGACGCCATCAGTGGTCCTCCGAAGACCGAGCGCCACAGCCTGGTCATGGCGATGGCTATACGTTGCCACGCGCCGGGCGCTTCGACGCCCGACGCCGCGACCAATGGTATCTGCGCCAGAAGCCGTGACTGTTGGGTCACGGTGATGATGCCCAGCCTCTGGCCCTTGGATACCGGTGCGCGAACAGAACTGTTCAATCTGACGTCGATGGCGACAGGCCCTGCCAGGTCGAGCACCGGGACGATGAGGGTCTCGCCCGGCGTGACCGGAACGGTGACATCCAGATAGTCCGCGACGGGCACGGCTCCACGATCCTCGCCGGCCTGCGCGATCCTGGTCGGGACGTAGTGTTCGAAGCCCCAGTCAAGCAGGCGCCGGGCGTAGGAGAACCGTGTCGACTCGGATTGCGCCCCGAGGACGACCGCGACCAGGCCCACGCCCTCGCGCTCGGCGGAGGCGACGACGCAGTAGCCCGCGCCATTCGTCCACCCGGTCTTGACGCCGGTGACCCCTGGGTAGTTTCCGACGAGCTTGTTGGAGTTCTCCAGCGTGAACACCGTTCCTCTGCGGCCCGGGACGGTGGTCTTGGGGAGAAGGACGATCTCGCTGAACCCAGGGAGGCCCAAGGCGTGGCGCGACAGCACGGCGAGGTCCTCCGCGGAGGAGAGGTGGCCTTCCTGGTCTAGGCCGTGGGGGTTGCGGAAGGTGGTCGACCGCAGATCAAGCTCCGCTGCCTTGGCGTTCATCATCGCCACGAACCCCTCGACGCTGCCTCCCACGTGTTCGGCCAGCGCGACCGCAGCGTCGTTGCCGGACTTGACCAGCATCGCCTCCAGCAACTTTCGAACGGTGTACGTCTTGCCCGAGGCCAGCCCTGCGGCGGCCTCCCCCACCCTTGCGGCGGCAGGGCTGACCGTGACCCGGTCATCCAAAGGCGCCTTCTCCATGACGACGATTGCGGACATTATCTTCGTGGTGCTTGCCATCGCCCTGCGGTCGTCGGGAAACCTTGCCCAGAGTTCGCGGCCGTCGGTGGCGACCAGCAGGCCCGACGCCATCCCGACGTCAGGAGCGGACGACCGGAGCACCGGGGCTGCGAGGGGGGAACCGATTTCGATGCCGTCGATCGTATCGGCGTCGAGGATGGCGGCGTGCGCGACAGCGGCCCATGACAGGCAGCTGAGCGACACGGCGAACACTGCGATCAAACCCGCAGGCAACGACGGGCGGCGGAGCGGATTGAGGGCTGGTTCGATCATCTGGCCAAGTATGGGTCACTTTTCACGCTAGTCAATCATCGCTCCCATCACGCGTCCACCTGTCATCGCATATACTGCGGAAGGCATAGGTCTCCCTGGCCGGAAGGGGGCGTGGCATGAGGCTGCGAGGCAGCCCCGCGTGCGACCGCGGGTTCACGTTGGTCGAGCTGATGGTGGTAGTCACCATCATCGGCTTCCTCGCCGCTATCGCGCTCGCCTCCTACATGACTTCCGTTCGCAGCACGCAGCGGGCGGTTTGTTTCGACAACCAGCGCAAGTTCGACAGTGTGCTGAACATGTACAGCCTCGAGCACAACGGGTCTGTGCCGGCCTCGCTCGAAGAGATGTCCGACTACCTGATCCGGTATCAGGTGGCGAGGGACTGCCCCGCGGATGGGCGGGATCTGGAGTACGACCCGGTGGCGACCCAAGTCACCTGCACGTTCCCGGGTCATCAGCCCTAGGAGTAGGGAGAGGGCATTGCGATACAGATGGTTCGAGCGTGTACTGCTCATCGTCGGCGGCGCGGCCATCCTCGCAACCATCCCCTTCGGCGGCGGCGACGGGCTCGACCCCGTTGAGGTCTTGGCGCAGCTGCTGCTCTTTGGCGTCCTTGTTGGGGCGGCCCACTGGGGACGCAGGGGCGGAGTCATCGCGGCGACGCTCGCGTCCCTTGTGTACGTCACCCTACGCGCTCCACTGATCGCTGGCGCGGATAGCTTCTCGCCTGATCTGCTCCTTCCGCTGCTGACGCGCTTCGCCGCCTTCGGGGTGGTGGGTGTCGTGGGCGGCGAGCTGTGCAATCGTGTGAAGTACTTCATGTCCGAGATCGAGGACGACGCCAGGGTCGACCTGTGGACGAGAGTGTTCAATCAGCGCCACATCCATGCCCTGCTCTCGGCGTCGCAGTCCGAGCACGTGAGGTACGGTGCGCCTTACTCGGTGGTCACGCTGACGATCACCCCGTCGTTGCTGTCGGACCTCCGGCCGACCAAGCAGCGCGCCGTGCTGCGGGCTGTGGCGGACCACATTCGCCATGACGTTCGCCTGGTCGATGATGTCGCGAGGCTGGATGACGGCAGGTTCCTGATCCTTCTGCCCCATACCCCGCGTCAAGGGGCCCTCGTCGCGGGAGAGCGTGTGCGCACCGGGGTGCGTGATGTCCTCGGGGCCAAGGACTCTTCATTGACGATCGTGGTCCTCGGGACCGAGGAGGACGCCGAAGCGCTGCTGGAGCTTCAACGCGAGATCGAACCCGCGGATGCTCAGGCGACTGCCAGCGCGTAGAGCGCGTCTGACCCGTGGTGGTGAGGCGGACGCTCCGCGGCGTGTGTGATTCGCCCCGAGTTCCTCGCTGCCCCCCTACCCGCCCGGCTCTTCTCGGAGCTCAGGGCGTACGTGTCGCCGGTGGCGAACTCGTCGTCGTGGAAGCGGGCTTGGTGCCGACCCTGACGACCTCGGTCTTTGGCTTGTAGACCGACCTGAACGTGTCCGTTCGCAAAACGGTGCCCGCCTTCTTGACGATGCGGGTGACGCTCACCATCCGACCGTCTACCCCGCCGTCCTCGATCACCCTCGACCCGACCTGCAGCGTGGGGTCCTTCTTCTCGATCACGCCGTGTGCCCGAACTTCCTGAAAGGAGCTCGTGCGGTACTCGACCTCGTATCCCGGGTCGGTCCCGTACAGGCTGATCGTGACGGTGCTCGCGGAGACCGCGGTCTTGATCAGCACCCAGTGAGGGGTGTCGTTCTGGAACTTGAAGTCCGGCCCGCCCCACGAGATTGTGGCGTCCCTGCCCTTGGGATAGGAGTCGATGTAGAAGGAGTGGTTCCTCCGCTCGACCACTGGAAGGCCCGAGAAGAACACCGTGTTGAACATGGTTGTCCCAACTTGACAGATACCGCCGCCGAGCTGCGGCTCGAGCACGAGCTGTCCGCCACGGTTGACGATGGCGTTGGCCTCCCTGTAGCCCTTCTCGGCTGTCCTCTGACCGGCGTGATCGTTGAACGAGAACGTGGCGCCGGGTGCGATGAGTGCGCCGTCGAGCGCTTTCGCAAGCAGGTGGATGTTGCTCACTCGCGGCTTATTGGCAGGCGAGTACGAGGTGGTGTAGGTCGCGAGGCGCTCCTTGACCCCCATCTCCTTGGCGCGTTCGGTCGTCACGGCCGGCTTGACGCGTGCGGTGCGCAGCTCGACGACGCGTTGCCCGCTACCGGTGAGGATGGAGGTCATGTCGGCCGCTAGCTGTTCGATGTCGGGACCGGTGCCGTCCCGGTGAGGCACGATGCTGACCTTCTGGTTGGAGACCGAGAAGGAGGCGTCGACCGGCTCCACGACCGTTGCGGCGGCGCCCAGTTTAGGCCGCACGGATCCGGTCAGCGCTTCAGGGCCGATTCCGGCGACGAGGGTCTTGCGGGTTGGTACGGCACCCGTGGCTGTGAGCGAGCCGGTTGTCTCGGTGCCCGTCTTGGTGAAGACGATCCAGCGAGAGATCTCCTCAGGGGCGAACTCCCATGTCTTGTCCTCGAATCGGACGACGACCTGGCCGGAGAGCATCTTCAGGGCATCGGCGCGCGCCAGTTGGGCGTCGGCGTCCTGGATGTCTGCCGATATGGAGGCAACTGTGGCTTCGATCGTCCTAAGGGGCGAGACAAACGCTGTGAGAAGCGCGGCCCTGACCGAACTGCGTTCGATGTCGGATCCATCCCGCGCCGAAACGACCTCGGCATTCAGGCCCGAGACTGTGACGGTGGCGTCCACGGGCTCGACGCGGACCTCCGCGGAGACCAGGTCAAGCGCCGCGTCGGCGGCTGCTTCGTCGCAGGTGGCGCTCACGGGCACGATCACTGGGCGTACCCAGGCGTACGCCCTGACCGCGATCTGTTCCGCCAGGTTGCCGGTGCGACCGACGGAGAACGCCAAGTCGACGAAGGGCGCCGGTTCGAACGTGGCCTCGATGCTGGC
Source organism: Actinomycetota bacterium (assembly GCA_037444885.1). GTDB lineage: Bacteria > Actinomycetota > Coriobacteriia > Anaerosomatales > JBBILP01 > JBBILP01. Next base: position 11,162 of record JBBILP010000001.1, read on the forward strand.
GGAGTCCACCTCCCAGTCCCTGCCGCCGTGCGTGATGGTGACCGGCTGCGCGAGTCTTGGGACGAGTTCTGCGGTGAGCTTCGCTGTCGCTGCCTCTCGGGTCATGCCGCCGATCTTGACGTCTCCGACGTGGACGCCCGGATGCACGCGCCCCGCCGCGGCACCGATCTCGACACCCGCCATGGCGATGACGAGGGCCAACGCGGCGATGCCAGCCTTGACCGGCAAGGGTATCCGGTGCGCGTGCTTCTCTCGCCGTGACTCACCCGTGTGCCGGTCGCGCCTTCTGGCTATGGCGTCACCGTGCCATGACTCGAGCTCTTCGTCCCCCGGGCCGGACAGCTTACCGGCGGCTCCGTTGGTGTCTCCAGCGTTCATCGTCTCACGCCCCTGTCGAGCGGCTTGCCTACGCTGAAACCTCGCGCGTCATGAACGGGCAGCCTGATCGCCTCCTCGGTCCGGACTTCGATCTTCACGCGAGGATACGCTTCAAGACATGCGAGTGCCGTGCCGGGCATCGCAAGCGCCTGCTCGAGCGCCGGAGTATCGCCGACCACCTCGAGGGTGTAGGGAGGCGTCACAGCGCTGCCACCGCGTTCACCTGACCTCGCCACTGCGCGACGAGCAAGAAGCCTACCAGCGCGAGTCCTAGTGGTGCATTTTAGCAGGTCGGAGGCTCCGGGTCAGGCGCTTCCGGTCACCCGCACGCCTCCCGGACGATGCCCGAATACTGTTCGACGCGTTCCTGGGCCGTCGCGGGGTCAGGCCCCTCCGCGTGGATGTGGATCGTCGGTTCGACAGCGTCGGGAAGGACGAGGACCCACCCCTCCTCCAGCGGTATCCGGACGCCCTCATGCAGCTCCGCGCCTGAGTCTTGGGCCAGTTCGGTCACTTGACGCATCAGGGACCCCTTGGAGCCCATCGGGCAGAAGACCTCCCCTTGGGCCAGATGGTGCTCCGGTAGTGCGGCGATAACGTCCTCCAGTGACGTCGCAGCGGCGTCCAGCATGCAGGGGAGAGCGCCAAGCGCCATCACCGCGTCAGCGCCGCACAGAAACGACGGGAACACGTAACCGCCGTCCCGCGTGCCGGCGAAACCGATGGTGCCGTCACACGCCGCTTCCGCGAGAGCCCTGCGAGAGACGCCGGTCCTTCGAACCGGTTTGCCGCTCGCTTCGGCCAGCCTCTCGACCACCGTCGACGCGGTGACCGGGACGGCGATGCCTGAGCCCGCCGGGCCGGTCCGGCACCACAGGTCCACCATCGCCAGCAGCGCCGTGTCGCCGTCGATCACGGCCCCCTCACGCGAGACGAGCTGGATGGACTCGGCTCCCATGTCGAACACGACGCCGAAGTCCGCGGCGAACACGTCCATGTCCCGCCGCATCAGGTCGAGCGTCCTCGCGCGGTTCTCCGCCGTGGCGAAGGTCCGCTCGGCGTCCGGGATGGGGTTCAGTGCGACGAGGTTGATGCGCCATCCTTGCGCGACCTGGGGGACGATCAGTGCCGCCGCTCCCCCTCCCATGTCCGCGACCACCCGGATCCACCGTTCACGCGATCCCAGCTCTCCGATGGCGTCCCTCAACCCTCGGCCGTAGTACTCGAGAGCGCGTGGTGGATAGATGATCTCGCCGACCTCGTCGAAGAAGGCGCGCCTGAACTCCCCCCGGAAGAATAGCCGCTCGACTTTCTTCTCCTCCGCGACGGTGATGTTCAGGCCGTCCGCCCGGTAGAAGTGAAGCTCGGCCATGCCCTGCGCGCCGCCTTCGACCGCGCAGACGTGGATCCCGCCAGTGCAGCGAGAGTCGCGTGTGGTGAAGCGGTTCACGGCCGCGGACGCTACCCGCAGGTCGCGGCAGTGCACTCCGGTGGAGTTGAGACCTGCCACGACGGCGCGCTTGAGCATCCTCGCCCCCCTGGAGCCGTCGCGGCTCACCACCACGTGCGAGCCAGCCGGCAGGGTGGTTCCGAAAGCCTGAGCGACCTTGAGCGCCATCTCGGGGGTGACGTCGGCGCCGACAAGGCCCGAGATGCCGCGATCTCCAAACAGCGATCTGCTGGCCCGGCTCTCCCATATGATCGACTCGCTGACCGTGGCCGCCGGTTCGATCCACTTGTACGGGTACACCTGGACACCGGCCGCGACTGTGGCGTCGTGGCCGATGACCGACCGGTCGCCCACGGAGCTGCCCTGATCCAGGGTAGCTCGGCGCCGCACATCGACGTTCTTGCACACGACCGAACCCTGGAGGTTCGATCCAGCGCCCACGAACGAGTCATCCCACACGATCGAATGAGAGACCCTCGCGGAGTGTCCCACCACCACGTTGTCACCCAAGACCGTGTATTCGCCCAAGGAGACGCCTGCCCTCACCTTGACGTTCTTGCCGATGACGACCTTCTGCGCAAGTTCGGCCTCAGGGTCCACATCGGCACCATCGCCGATCCACAGATCGCCCTTCGCGCGTATTCCCGGTATGTGCACCTTGGCCGCGCCGTCGAGTACGTCCCGGTGGGCCTGGACGTACGTCTCGAGGGAGCCGATATCGCACCAGTACCCGTCTGTGACCATGCCGAACAGTGCCCCACCCTTTCGCATGATCAGGGGAAACAGGTCGTTGCTGAAGTCGAAGGCCTGCCTTGCTGGCATGAGATCCAGGACATCGGGCTCGCAGACGTAGATACCGGTGTTGATGGTGTCGCTGAACACCTGACCCCATGACGGCTTCTCGAGGAACCTCTCGATCCGACCGTCGTCGTCGGTGATGACCACCCCGAACTCCAGCGGGTCCGGAACGCTCTTGAGAGCGAGAGTGACCAGTCCGCCCTTCTGTTCGTGGAAGCGCAGGACCTCGCCAAGATCGATGTCGGTCAGCGCGTCGCCTGAGATGACCAGGAAGCGCTCACCGGCCAGCTTGGCCTGGGCGTTCTTGACCGACCCCGCCGTTCCTAGCGGTGTCTCCTCGAGCGCGTAGGAAACGGACATGCCCCACTCTGAGCCGTCGCCGAAGTAGTCCTCGATCACCTGCGGCAGGAACGCAAGCGTCGCGACGACCTCATCGATGCCGTGGTGCTTGACCAGGCCGAGAATGTGCTCCATCACAGGCTGGTTGAAGACCGGCACCATCGGTTTGGGTCGCATGCTCGTCAGTGGCCTGAGGCGGCTGCCCTCCCCTCCCGCCATGATGACGGCCTTCACGCCGCCCCCCGCCCATCGACGGCGGCGATCGCGCGCTGCGCGAGGACCGTGTACTGCACAGCGGAGGTCACCGACATGACGATGCCGACGTACACCGCCACGATGCCCAAGGGTATGCCCCCGGCGACCGGGAGAACCGGCCACCCGAGGATGAGGATGGAGAAGCCCGTCAGCAGAACGGCGGTGGTCGACTTGCCGAGCAGCGTCACCGGGAGGCGCATGTGGTGGTGCTCTAGCCTCCAGGCGCCGTAGAGCAGGTACGCGTCCCGGACGACAAGGACGAGCATGATCCAGAGGGGCAGGCGGTCGATGATGTACAACCCGATCACCCCGGCGGCGAGGAGCAACCGGTCTACCATCGGGTCTATCGCCTTGCCGATAACCGTGACCGTGCCCGTCCGACGCGCTATCTGGCCGTCGAGCCAGTCGGTAGACGCCGCCAACGCGAAGAGAGCGAAGGCAACACGGTCGTTTACCTCCTCAATAAGCACCGCGAAGGCGAAGGGCACCAAGATGAGACGGAGGACGGTGATGATGTTGGCGACGGTGTAGACATCGTGGCTGTGGTCGACGGGTCGTGTGCGGTCCGGCGGACCCTTGTCGCTTGCGCGCTCGTCTACCACCATTTCCTCCTTGTGAAGAAGGCCGCCATAGCTGAAGCCAGCATCACCATGCCTGCCACAACCGCCCAGAACGACCATGCTGACTCGACGGGGGGCCACATCCCGATGGTCACGTTCATCCCGTAGATACCCGAGATGAGCGTCAGGGGCAGGAATATCGTGGCTACCACGGTCAGTTGCTTCATGATGGCGTTCATGCGGTTGTTGACGCTGGACAGGTAGACGTCCATTGCACCGCTGGCCACCTCGCGATAGGTGTCGAGGGCGTCCTCCACCCGCGCCAGATGGTCGCCGACATCCTGGAAGTAGCGATAGGCCTCTGCCGACACAAGCGCCTCTTCGCGCACGAGTTCGCGAATGATGTCACGTTCGGGTGCGATGGTCTTGTGCAGCGAGACGAGCATGCGCCGCGCACGCAGCAGGCGGGCGAGATCGGCGGGGTCCGCGCGTTCGAGCATGCGGTCTTCGACGTCGCTCAACTCCTCCCCTATGGCGTCAAGCATCTGAAGAACGTCGTCCACTGTCAGGTCGAGGAGGGCGTGCAGTGTCCATTCCACCCCTCGCGCGAGGTGTACGCCCGTTTCGGCGGCGACGCGCTCCACTGCGTGCAGCGGCTCTCGGTGAACAGTGAGGATCCAGTCGTGGCCCAGGAAGATCTCAAGCTCGTGAGCCATGAGGTGATCGGCTTCCAGAGCTACGGGCACAGCCCACACGAGGAACAGCGATCGGCCATAACTCTCGATCTTGGGACGTTGAGGGAAGTGGAGACAATCCTCCAGGGCAAGAGGGTGAAGCTCGAAAGCGGACGCCAGCCGGTCGAGGTCCGCCTGATCGGGAGCGAGGATGTCCACCCAGACCGCAGATGCGGCAGGCTTGGCCTCGAGCATCTCCCATCCGCCCTCGAGGACCCGACCGTCCGCAAGGGCGCGAACCGTGACCGTGGACATCTGCTCCCCCGCTCCTGAGACGGTGACCGATCTCAGGATAGCGTGTACGGCGGTGAAGCCGCATCCGGCGACGATGGAGCGCCCCGGGTTTGACGGAGGCTCCGTTTCCAGGATTACCTGGTCCTGGAGAGAGGAGTCCGACCCATGGCACGCCGTTCGAAGTACTCCCCCGAGTTCCGAGAGCGCTCCGTCCGAGTAGCCCGGGAATCCGAACGCCCGATCACCCAGATCGCGAGGGATCTGGGCGTCCACCCGGAGACCCTGCGGTTGTGGGTGCGCCAGGCCGAGGCCGACGACGGTACGCGCGCCGACCGACTCACGACCGCCGAGCGCGAGGAGCTCGCGGCGCTGCGCCGTGAGATCCGCGACCTGAGACGAAGCAACGAGATCTTGAAGGCGGCGAGCGTGATTCTCGCCAAGGAGCTCGACCAGCCCCGCCCGCGGTGAGCGCGTTCATCGATGAAAATCGCGCACGTTTCGGGGTCGAGCCGATCTGTCGGGAGATAGAGGTTTCCGCGAGCGCATATCGCGCGCGCAAGACGGCTACGTCTTCGGCGCGTGCCGTGCGTGACGAACACCTGCTTTCAGAGATCCGCCGCGTCCATGCGGAGTCGGGCGGCGTCTACGGCCAGCTCAAGGTCTGGGACGAGCTCAGAGACGAGGGCGTCGAGGTCGCCAGGTGCACCGTCGAGCGGTTGATGCGCACGCACGGCATCGAGGGTTGTCACAACGCAAGGACCCAGCGTACGACCTTGCCTGGGCGCAACCATAGCCTCTTACAAGTACAAACGCCCCTTCGATGCCCTCGAAGAAGGGCCCGAAGGGGCGTTCTGTCTAGCATGGTCGGACTTAGTTGACGCGTTTGTAACTGCAGCGCCGGACTCAGCCGAGCTGCTGAAGCAGGGACTCGACCGCCTCTAATGGTCGACAGATCGGGACCCCCCCCTACGCCGCAATGTCTCTGCGCCTCAGCCCCAGAACCGAGATGATCATGAGAATCACCGCTATGGCTGCCAGCACCCCGAGACCAGACCAGTCAAAGCTGTTCTGAACCGGGTTACCGCCGAGGTAGTAGTAGTAGGCTTCTCGCACCTCCAAGTCGACGTGATCGAGGGCCAGTGCCCCACGTCGCTTGTATCGTTTCGTGAGTCCTGTCGCGCTGATGGGGGCGGTCGTCATGCGTGTCCCCCCTACGTCGATGGCTCATTCCCGAGTGAGTCGAACTCACGCCCGGCATCGCGATATCGAGTGTCCGCGAACACGCCGCCGGTCAGCATCTCGGCGCCGATTCTGCCGATACGAGTCGTCAGCTCGCTGTTGAACGACTCCGCACCGAATGCGCGCTCCACGTGCGGCGACAGGACCAACGCCCCGAGTTGCCACGCCACGAGCAGTACCGCGCGATCGTGCGGAGCGATGCTTGGTAGAACGAGGCCGTTTTCGACACCGAGCTCCAACGAGCGCTCGGATGCTTGCACCACGCCGTCGAATAGCGTCCTGGCGGATGGGGAGTCATCGGCTAGCGATCTCGCAAGGTACTTGAGAATCGGCAGGGCCTCTCCGTAAGCATCTCGCACCGCATTCGCGTCGCTCTCACCCGTGGCCATCCACTCGGTGTCCCGTTCCAAAATGGTCGCCACCACATACTGGTCGCACGCTTCCCGCAGGCCATGCTTGGATTCGAAGTGATGAAGGACAAGGCCGGGTGAAACGCCGGCGGCGCCTGCGATTTCACGAATCGTAGCTCGATCCGCGCCCACCTCAGCCATACGGGTGATCGCCGCGTCACGTATCCGCGAGCGCGCAGTGCGGTCACCGACATTGTCTGATACTGAACTCATGTTCAATATCCTAAACGCTTGTTCAGTTCACAGTCGATCGACATCCCTTCGGGGGTCGCTCCGAGGTGAAGCCGATGCTGTGAGTCCTTGGGCCGCGACGTCCAGGAACGCGAAACGGGGCCCCTTTCGGAGCCCCGCCAATTTCGCTGGTCGGACCTAGTAGACGCGTTTGTAACCGCCTCACGCACCTAGCTTGGCTGTCCCGGGCCCCGAAGTGTGCTTGCTTCTGTCACCCGGTACCCCATCGCCCGGTACCCCCGCAGCCGCTTTTCCCACATGCGTGCCAGCATGGGCACCAGCGGGTCGATGTAGTCGTAGATGACTACTTCGCTCTTCTCGTCGTGAAGACGGTGGAGTCTACCGGCGTACTGCTGTAGCGTACCGCGCCACGAGATGGGCATCGCAAGGAACAGCGTGTCGAGCCGAGCATCGTCAAACCCCTCCCCTACGAGTCGCCCAGTCGCGACCAGGATGGTCGGTTCGCCCACCGGCACGGCCTTCATGCGCTCGGCAAGTTCCGCTCGCTTTTTGACCCCCGCCCCGCTCGAGAGCACGAACGCGTGCGGTACTTGATCGGAGATCAGGCTGGCAATCAGGTCCCTATGAGCCGTGCGCTCGGTCAGCACGAGCGCCGAGCGTTTCGCCATGGCCGCCGCGATCACATCCTCGACGATGAGCGCGTTGCGTGTCTCGTCACTCGCAAGTAGGCGGTAGACCTCTTGGATTCCATCGGCAGCCATAGCGCTCACCCCGAATCCGGTCTCGCGAGGTACAACGATATGATCGAAGGGGCGCGCCGCAGCTTGACGCTTCAGGTCGGTCTTGAAGCGAACCCGACCGCACTGCATCGCAATGATCGGGTGATGGCCGTCTTTGCGAACGGGAGTTGCCGTTAGGCCAAGCACGTACCGAGCACGAGCTTGTCGCAGCACGGCCTCGAAGCTGAAGGCAGATACGTGGTGGCATTCGTCAACGACGACTTGGCCGTACTCAGCGACGATTGGGTCGACCACGCCCTTTCGCACTAGCGACTGGAGAACAGCGATGTCAATCAGACCGGTCGGCTTGCGCTTGCCACCCCCGATGACGCCAATGGCGGATGGTTCAGTGCCAAGGAAGGTAGCAAGCCGTTCACGCCACTGCTCCATGAGCTCGCGACGATGTACGAGGACGAGCGTGCTCACGCCGCGCTTGGCGATAACGCTGGCAGCCACAACCGTCTTGCCGAAGGCGGTGCCAGCACTCAGCACGCCATCGTCGTGAGCCAACACCGCCTTGGCGGCCCTTCGCTGCTCAGGCCGAAGTGTGCCCGAGAACTTGGACAGGATGAGGGAGCCTTCGGTGCGCTCATCAGTGACCTCGAGAGACGAGCCGTAGCCCGCGATCACGTCATTCAGGTCTTCGAGACACCCCCTCGGAAGCGCGAGGTGATCGTCGAACTCCTGGGCACAGGAGATGACCCGTGGCTTGTCCCACGTCGGCAGGCGCATGGCCTGAGCTCGATAGAACTCGGGGTTCTCAAACGCAGCAAGTCGTGCAATCTGGTCGAGAAGCGAGTCGGGTAGCCCCACCTTCTCGACGAAGACCAGGTTGGCACGTACCGCGCGGACAACTGCAGGAACGCGTCCTACCAGTTCCGGCCGCACTCGCGGTGGAGGCACGGGCAGTGCCCACGGGGTGTCGCTACCTCCGTCACAGGATGGGTACATCCTAACGCCAAGCGGGCTTCCGCCTCCCGCGAGGCTCGCCAGTGCCTCGTCCACGGTCGAGGAATCCAACCGCTCAACGGAACTCAGGTACGCCCACTGGTCTGGAAACGGGCTCCACTGCTCATCGACGAAGACAGAGTGGCCTGCTGCTCTGGGCTCATGTTGGAGCGGTAGTGCGATCAGGTTGCCGAAGCCGCCGCGAGGCATGGTGTCCTGACTCGGGAAGAGTCGATCATATGAACGAAGTGACAGTGCGTGCCGATCTCGCGCCGCCCGCGTGATCAGCGCCGAGCCTAGACGTCGGGCAAGTGCGGCGGGAATCGGTTCGGCGAAGAAGAGCCAGACGTGCGCGCCAGCGCCGGAGCGCGACACCTCAACGTGACACCTAACCCCAGCACGTGACGCGGCCGAACGCACCGCGCCAGCATCCTCTTTCCACGATGCTTCATCGAAGTCGATAGCGAGAAGGTGGCATGTCTCGTCATCCAGCATCGGGTACGTGCCGATGGTGATGCGTCCGGTCAGGTGATCCTGGATCACAACGTCGTCAAGCGGCAGCAGTTCGCGATTTCCGCAATCGGCGCACTTCACCCGTCGCTTGTCGCACAGTCCCGGGCGCCACTCGTTGCCGCACGCTGGCGCATAGCCACTGCCACCAGAGCTGCTCTGCCAGCGCTTTGCATACAGATCGGCTCGCCCACGGAACAGGCCCTTGAACAGCTCGATCTTGACTTCAGCCGGCGATGCCGCGGTCACTTCTGAGCCCAGAATCACCGAGCTCGGGGCGGCTGACGGCGGCTCAACCATCGCCCCCGGGCCAAGGAGCCCTCTGAGTCGCTCATTCTCCTCGGACAGAAGGAGGTTCTGCCGCCTAAGTTGCTCGAGCTCTTGCGTGCTGTCGCCACGAGTCTCCGGCATTCTCATCCGCGCCTTCCCGGAACCTAGCCGTCACGACCCAGTAGCAGTCCGTGCGCTCGGAGACCGCGCTTCAGCTCTCGTCGCACCTGCTCGATGGGAGGCAGGTCCCTCACCTGATGCCGTAACCGGGTACCCCACATTCGCTGCACCCCCGGTCGCTCAAGTGCCTCCTCCAGCCGCGATGGATCGACGCCCTTTGATCCTGCCTTCTTGGCGAAGGCGGCCGGAATGAGGTGGAAGTCAATGTCGGCGAGCCCCAAGAGGAAGTGCAGATCGTAGACATCACGCGGCTCAGTGCGCCCGATGGCCGCGCAGAGTTTCTCGGTAAGGATCTCCTCAAGGGCGTAGGACGGCATCATTCGATCGACTCGATCACTGAAGCCAGAGAGGATCGGCATTGGCTTCACCGGGAAGATTATCGTCTCTCCGAGTGTGAAATCGATCTTGATATCGCGGCTGCCGAGGCGCGCTTGCAGTGGTCCAACGAAGTCAACGTAGACAGTCAGGCTGCCGTCACGCCGCTCAATACGCCCTTCCGGCAGATCGAACTGGAAGCCTTCACTCGCGGCAATCCTTGCCACGGCTTCATCCAGCGTCGAAAGCAACTCGGCCACCTCGATCGCCCGAACAACCGTGAAATCCAGGTCTTCCGAGTAGCGATACTCCGGGAAGTAGATCTTCTTGAGCGCCGTGCCACCTTTGAAGGCAACATGATCTGCCAAAGACGAATCGGCGATGCCGGCTAGGAGCCACGTCAGCGCGTAGTCCTTTTCGATGACCCGGTCGCTCATCTGGGTTCGATGAGCAAGTTGGGACAGCTCGCGTTGCGTGATCATCGGTGCATCATCGCCATCACGCCGGTCACGTCGTCACCCCTGCTCGGAGTTCGTCGGGATCGAGATTGGCCCGAATTCGCCACTCGCGGACGTAGCGACCCTCGTCGGGCAACGTGGGATCGAGAAGTGCATAGCTCGGCGATAGCGACTCCGACAGTTCGGCAGTGAACTCCGGGATTCCGAGTTCGAACACCCCCATCAGGTAGCCGAGACGCTTGACGACGCTCTTCTTGCCGAGCCGCCTCGCGTATGCAGTGAGCCTCCCGAAATCCACCGCATCGCGCTGGGCCCAAAGTCCCGTGGCGACTTCCATGATTCCACCACAGAGGTCGGGACGATCGAGGCAGTCGACTATCGTTCGCTCAAGATCTGAGACTCGGACCTTCTGACTCGGCGTCGCCCACACCTCTGTGGTCCCCCACAACCTCTCGGGTCGCACCGAAACGAAACGGTAGGTTGCACCCGCGATCCGCTTCTCGATTCTTCGCACGGGAGTCGAGATATAGACGGTGAGGACGGGGTTGGTGGTCATCTCATGAATCTCGAGAGCGGAGAAGTGCGAAAGGTAGTAGTCCGCCGGCTCGATGAGAGACTTCGCGACCACAAACCAGTTCTCCGAGTATTCGGCCCGCTCACCAGCGGACAGAGGGACGATCAGGTAGACGCCACGATTGATGCGGATTAGCCACTTCTTCCTGACAAGCCTCGATATGAGGAGATCAACTGCCGATGACGAGCTACCGGTGACCGTGCGAGCGTCATCGGTGGTGAAGATCGTCTTGTCCGCAGACGCCAGATCCGCAAGGAACTTGGCTTCCGTCTTCCCCAGCGCTCTTGAGGTTCCCATCGAATACCAATCATGTTTGCTGTACACAATCTATCCTATAGAGACAGATTGTATGCGGTACACATGACATTGGTCTAGTTGAGACGAACAACATGGAAATCGCCCCCCTAACGCCCTAGACACCTGACGGGACGCATTAGGAACGGCTCCCCGGAAGGTTCCCGAATGCATTCCCGCAGCTAGACGCAACGAGGCACCCCGAAGGGTGCCTCGAAAGTTCGCTATGAAACTGATCGGCGTGGTGTACCTGGTGGCGATCCGAGAACCCGACAATCCGTTCGACCCCAACGCAATCGCGGTGCTGCTGCCCGGCGCAGGACCCTTCGAGAAGCGCCTAATAGGCTACTTGGACAAGGACTTGGCTGCGAAGCTGGCGCCCGTCGTCGATGCGCGACCGGAACGCCTGCGGTGTCGAATTGAGAGAGTTACTGGTGGTGAAGCAGAGGCGTGACGTGGTGGCAAACGTACTTTGTAACTTGGTCCTGAAGGGCACCGACATAGTGTCCTACCAGTACAAACGCCCCTTCGATGCCCTCGAAGAAGGGCCCGAAGGGGCGTTCTGTCTAGCATGGTCGGGCTGACAGGATTTGAACCTGCGACCCCTTGACCCCCAGTCAAGTGCGCTACCAAGCTGCGCCACAGCCCGAGATCCGCCGTCGGCGGCGGACGCTAGTGTAGTGCGGCGACGCGCAGCGGGCAACAGGTCATTCGCTCGCACCCACGACGGCGGCGAGTCGGTCGCACAGCACCCGGGCGATACGGCGCTTGTCCATCATGGGCAGCTCTTCGAGCGAATCTGCGCCTACCAGCCACACCCTGTTGGACGCGCTGCCGAACCCCTGCGCCGGGTCAGAGACGTCGTTGGCCACCACAAGGTCCAGGTTCTTGGAGCGCAACTTGGCC
>JBBILP010000002.1:0-20728 GCA_037444885.1 Actinomycetota bacterium
CGTAGCGGCTGAGATCAGGAAGAAGGGCAGCGCTGTGCCCATCCTGATGCTCACGGCCCGCGCGGATACCCAAGATGTCGTCGCCGGGTTCGACGCCGGTGGGGACGATTACCTGCGCAAGCCGTTTGAGATGCCCGAGCTGCTGTCGCGCGTCCAAGCGCTTTTCAAGCGGACCGAGAAGGATCGGGAGAAGACGGTGTTCACCGCCTCAGGTGTCGAGGTGGATCTCATCAGGCGACGCGCGACCAAGGACGGAACCGCGCTGGAACTCACCGCCAAGGAATTCGATCTACTGCACTTCCTTGTCGCGAACGCCGGCCGTGTGGTTTCGAGGGACGAGATCCTGACCGAGGTCTGGGGCGGCCAACACGCCACGGACAGCAACGTCATCGAGGTGTTCGTCTGCCATCTCCGCAACAAGATCGGTGACAGGGACAACAGCGTCATTCAGACCATCCGGGGTGTAGGGTACTTCTTCGCGGGCGGCTAGGTGCGTCGCATCTCCCTCAAGACGTGGTTGGCAACAAGCAGCGCTGTGCTGGCTGCCTTTGTTGTAGGCATCATCGCCGTCGCGACCTTCGTCGTCGTCACCGACGGCATGAACCGCCTTGCCGACGATGCGAGCCGGTCGCTCGCCGCCTCAGCCAGGAACCAGGTCAGGGCGGCAGTCGTGAGCGCCGAAGCCAAGGCGAAGGCCGAGGATGCGCCGCAGACGGCAGGTCGTGAGCGCTTCCGAGCGGCCTTCCTGTCCGAGCTACCCGTTCTGCTGGCGGCTATCGCCCCTCCGGGCAGCGAGTTCGCCCTCTACGATGCGGACTTGGATCTGCTCTGGGATTCGGGCGAAGCGGGGGTAGTCGAGGACCTCGCGGGAGCTCGCGCGCAGGCGCTGCGGTCGGACAAGGTAACCGAGTCTCACCCGCACCGTCGTCTGACAGCGGGGCTCTTCGCGGACGCCGACCTGGGCACGCACGTCGTACACTCCCCCGTGGATCTCCCGGGGTCGGAGCGTATGGTCTTGGACGTCGTGTACTTCGCGCGGCGCGAAGAGGCCGTGATCGACGAAGTTCGGGCACCGATGCTCGTGATATCATCGCTCGCGCTTCTCTTGGCGGTGGCTGCCTCACAGCTGTCGATAGGGAGACTGCTTCGCCGCGTCGACTCGCTTCGCAAGACCGCGGATTCCATCGGGTCGGGACAGCTGGACGTGAAGTTGCCCGTGCTCGGCGATGACGAGATCGGAGACCTCGCCGCATCGATAAACAGACTGATCGAGCAGCTGCGGCGACGGTCCGAGACGCAGGCGCGTTTCGTGGCCGACGCGTCTCACGAGCTGGCGACCCCGGTCGCGGGCATCCGAGGGTACATCAACATACTGCGGGTCTGGGGGGCCGACGATCCCGACATCCGGGCCGAATCCATAGAAGCCATCGATCGCGAGTCACAGCGCATGTCGAGGCTGTGCAACGACCTCTTGCTGCTCATCCGTGGAGGCGAGGGCCTCGTCTACCGTCACGAACGACTGGATGTGAACGCGCTGGGCCGCGATGCCCTTATCGGCGCCGCCGTCCGCTATCCCGAGAAGCGGCTCGAACTCATGGGTCCCGGAGACGGCCAGCTTCCTATGATCGGTGACCCTGGGCACATCGGAGATGTCATCTCAGTCCTCGTCGACAACGCGGCAAAGTACACTCCGGTCGGCGGGCGTGTGACGCTTCGCACGGCCAGAAGACGCGGACTGATTGAGATCGAAGTTTCGGACAACGGCCCCGGGATTCCCCCAGAAGAGCTGGACAGCATATTCGACCGTTTCTACAGGCGAGATTCCTCCAGGTCCAAGGAGACGGGCGGGTTCGGTCTCGGACTTGCCATCGCGAAGAGCCTGGTCGAGGGCATGGGTGGCACGATCTCAGTGACGAGCCGGATGGGACAGGGAAGCACCTTCACGGTTCGAGTATCGCGCGGCCGTCCGTGACCTCGGCACCATTCGCGCAGGTCGCGCTCAAGAGCGTCCGGCACTTCGCCGATACATCCCCCATCGGTGTCTAGGGTGTGACGTGAGTCACGAGACAAGGACGTGAGGGGTGCTCAATCACGGAGGGGTCTTCTCCTCTAGCGAGTGGGCTGAACATGCCGTGCAGCTGCGCACCTGTTTCGGGGTGTGTACCGCCGTCGTTGCGCGCGACGGCACGGCCATGTCGCTGCCCGATTCGGCGCTTTGCGATGGTTGCGGCGCGGGCCACGCTCAGCTTGGACCGTCATGCTTCGATTCCGAGGTCCTCGTGCTCGACGCACCGAGGGCGCTCGAGTGCGCGGACGGACGTCGGTGCTTCTGCCATCCGCTCACCAGCAGGACGGGCGAGTCGGCGACGTTTCTAGCATCGAGTCGGCCGGGCCACCTGGCCAGCCCTGAGATCGCCTACTTGGTGAGCAGCGCGGCCCGGCTTGCCCAGGCGGCTATCTCGGTGAGAGAGGCCGACGCCGCACGGAACGAGACCGCCGATGAGCTGGATGCGCTTGTCGGCATAGCCGGGGCGTTCGGTGACGGCGTCGCTCCGGCGCGGTCACTACCGCAGCTCGCACTGGAGCGGGCGATGGCGCTGACCGGCGCCACGAGCGGGCGGCTGTGGCGGACGGGCGCGGACGGCGTGCTTCACGAGGTGATGTCGCTTCCCGGTCACGGAGGCTCGGAGTACTTCGAGCTGGCGTCAAGGGCGGGCCGGTCCCGCCGCTCCTTGATCGTCACGGATCTTCGCTCGAGCAACTCCGGCCGCTCGGCATCCACGACGACGGCCATATGCGTACCGATCGGACGCAGCGAACGCACTGTCGGCGCGATGCTCCTCGGCTTCCCAGGCGACCGGAGAGTCGGCGCCGAACAACTCGCGATCGCTGAACGCTACGCGAGGCTTGCCGCGTTCGCCTTCGCGATCGAGGCGCTGGATGAGGCCGCCGAGCGGCGCTGGCTGGAGTCTACGGTTGGCTCGGCCGCCGAGCGCGTGTTGGGCGCCGCCGGAACCACCGAGGAGTTCGCGAGCATTCTCTCCTCGGTCATCTGCAAGTCGATCGATACCGACATTGGCGGTGTCTTCATCACCAGGTATCAGGATGATCTAGCGGCGATGATGCTCTCCCAGGGACTCGACGCCAACGAGGCCGAAGCGGTCCTAGAGGTCGCCACTGGCGGGAAGAACGCTTCTCCGGCGCGGATTCTGGTCAACTACTCGGGAGCCTCCGGGTACAGGCCCGATCCTCGTGGGTGGGCCGTGACGACTGCCCACATCGGCCGGGAGGGTGATGTCTCCGGATGCGCGTTCGCCGCCAGGGGAGGCAGCGTGCGTTTCACCGACGCCGAGGAGAGGGTATTGCGTCTGCTCGCCTCACGCGGAGGAGAGGTGCTCCACCGGGCTGTTGAGGCGGAGGCCTGGCGCGCCGAGAACGCCAAAGTGGTGGACGCGCTTTGCGCCGCCCTCGACATCGGGGAGCGAGGCGAGCTCGGGCATGTCGGTCGCGTCATGGAGCACGCGATTCTGATCGGCGAGGAGATGGGTCTGTCCGTGGCCGACCTCGAGACGCTCCGGTTCGCGGGGCTCTTCCACGATGTCGGCAAGCTGGGAGTCCCCGAGGACGTTCTCCTGAAGCGAACGAGACTCACGGACGCCGAGCTGCACCTCATCAGGCGGCATTCCGAGGTCGGCGCGAACATCGTCGAGCAGCTCGACTTCCTTGAGTCCATAGCGCCCGTCATCCTCCATCACCACGAGCGTTGGGACGGAGAGGGCTACCCCGAGGGCCTCGCGGGAGATCAGATACCGCTGCTCGCGCGGATACTGTGCGTGTCCGATTCGTTCAACGCGATGCTCGCGGACACTCCGTACCGGCCGAAACTGTCGTACGTTCAGGCGAGAGTCGAACTTGAGAAGGGCGCGGGTAGCCAGTTCGACCCGGCGGTCGTGCAGTCCTTCTTGCGAGTGCTCGACATCCGGGTGGCGGCCGGTGATTTCGGCCTGCTCGCACCGGACCTCCTCGAAGGGCCTCAGTTGCCATCCTAGGGCGGTGCGTGGGGGTGGGCGTGTGCTAGAATCCGTCCGTGCTCGGAGCGATCGGGAGGTGGCGGGCACGGTGAAGGCCAATCGCTACGTCGCCCAAGCCGGCCTGATCGCGGCGGTCTATGCCGTGACGACGGTGCTTACGCTACAGTTCCTCCAGCAATTCGCGTGGGGGCCGGTGCAGTTCCGGCTGAGCGAGGCCGTCACCGTCCTGGCGTGCTTCACTCCGGCTGCCATCCCGGGCCTCTGGCTGGGTGCGGTGATCGCGAATCTGTTCATGGTCGCTCAGCTAGGACCTATCGCCCTTTGGGATGTCGTGTTCGGATCCCTGGGCAGTCTCGCTGGCGCGGCATGGACATGGCGCTTCCGGCGCAACACGGCGTTTGCCCTCGCCGGCCCCGTGATCACCAACGCTCTGATCGTACCCGCGTACCTTCCCGTGCTTCTCAAGGGTGTTGGCTTCTACGAGGTGCCCGTTCTCGGACTCTCCGCCGAGAACCACTGGCTATCCATGTACGCTTTTGGCCTCGTCGCCGTAGGCATCGGGCAATCGGTTGTCGTCTATGGCCTAGGCCTGCCGCTACTCGCGGCGCTCCGACGCCTCGGTATGGAACAGCTTCTTGGGTACCATTCCGACAAGGCGCCTATTGCGCCCCGCGGTAGCAGTGGGGGGAATCCAGCCGGGTGGTGAAGCACGTGTCGCTCAGCGACGCCGATAGTGATAGCGCGGATACGGGGCGCCCGCAGCCGCTTCCGAGCAACGGCTACCTCATAGCCGGCAGTGGCGAGTGCAGGGGATGCTGGGGCTGCGTGCGTATCTGTCCTGCTCGGGCTATCAGGGTCTCGGAGATGCGCGCCGAGGTCATCCAGGAGAAGTGCGTTCAGTGCGGCGCGTGTGTGTCCGACTGCTCGACAGGCGGCTTCGTCGTTCGCGACGACACCGCTAAGGTACGCGAACTGCTGCGAGGGGACCGCCCGGTCGTGGCGGTTCTGGCTACGGAGTTCGTGGCCGCCATGTACCCCTTGAGTCCCCTGGACGTTGAGCGTCGCCTGGAGGCGATCGGCTTCTTCGCTGTCGAAAGCACTCTACTTGGCGAGGAGATGGTCGCGGCCGCATACGAGCAGCTGCACGCGAGGCGCGACATGCTGTTCGTGCTCAGGTCGACCTGTCCGGTCGTTGTTGACTGGGTGCTCAAGTACCGACCGGCGCTCGCGGGCGCGCTCGCGCCCGTCGTTCCTCCGTATGTCGCGCAGGCCCGCCTGGTCAAAGGCCTCTATCCCGAGGGAACCGCGCTCGTCTATGCGAGCCCGTGCTACGCCCGCAAGGACGAAGCCGAGGACCCCCAGTTCGAGGGGGCCGTCGACGCGGTGGTCGACTTCATAGAGCTGAAACGAATGCTCGAGGAGGTCAGCCCTGTCGCGTCAAGGGCCGTCTCCATGACACCGGGCTCCAGACGACCTCACCTGGTGAAGGAGATCTCCCTCACCGACGGGTTTCCTCGGCGAACCATCGCCGGACTGAACCTAACCGACCCTCACGTGAGCATCGTGCGAGGTTTGAGGCAGGTCGACAGGCTTCTCGGCGCTCTCGAGCGCGGAGAGGCAGCCCCGTCCGTCGTGGACATGCTCAACTGCGAGGGGTGCATAGACGGTCCGGCGGTCAGTCCGGGCTCATCGGTGTTCGCGAAGCGCGGGGTGGTCGCAGCGCACAGGTTGGCCCACCCGGTATCGTCCGTGAGCACCCGCGCTCTGCTTAACTATGTACCGTCTGTCGATGTGAAGCGCTCGTTCACCGCTACGCCCGTGGTGGAATCCATCCCCACCGACGCCGAGATCGACACGTGCCTCGCGGAGGGGGAGTTCCTCTCAAGGGAAGAGGTTCTCGATTGCGGCGCGTGCGGCTACGCGACCTGCGTCGAGCATGCCGTAGCCGTCACCCGCGGGAACTCCACGTGGGACATGTGTTTCCCCCTGCAGAAGGCGCGCCTTACTCGAAACATCGAGAAGCTTCAAGAGACCGCTCTGCTCGATCCCCTCACGAACCTGTGGAACAGGCGGGCGTTCTCCGAGCGTCTAGCCGCCGAGTTCGAGAGATACGAACGATACGCGACGCCGCTTGCCCTGCTCATGCTCGATCTGGACGACTTCAAGATGATCAACGACGTTCACGGGCACCTCGGCGGAGACCAGGTGCTCAAGGCGACCGCTGATCTGATGCGGCAAGCCTTGCGTGCCACGGACGCCCCGGTACGCTACGGCGGCGACGAGTTCGCCATCGTGCTGCCCGGCATTACGAAGACCGATGCGTACGCCGTCGCCGAGAAGCTGCGACAGGGAATCCGCGCCCTTGCCTTTGATCTGGGCACGAGTTCGAACGGCGGTCTCCGGGTCACCGCGTCCATCGGCGTGGCATCAGCCGGCCCGGGGACAGGCGAGGCGGCGGACCTGCTCGAAGCAGCGGACCGGGCGCTCTACCAGGCGAAGCAAGGCGGACGCGATCAGGTACGTCTCGCGGCGGGCTAGGGCGGCAGATGCGCGAAGCGCTCCTATGGGAGAAGGACGGGGACCGCGCGGTGTGCGGTCTGTGCCCGCACAGGTGCCGGATCGCCGACGGGCGCGTAGGAGCGTGCGGTGTGCGCGAGAACCGAGGGGGAACACTCTTCGCGCTCACGTACGGCCTGGTCTCGGCCGTCGCCGCCGACCCGATCGAGAAGAAGCCGGTCTTCCACTACTTCCCTGGGTCGCTTGTCCTGTCGGTCGGCAGCGTCGGATGCTCCATGAGGTGCGGGCACTGCCAGAACTGGCAGATAAGTCGCGCCAGGCCCGACGAGGACCCAGGCCTGCACTCCCTCGCACCCGAGACGCTGGTGGACATGGCGAAGAAGTATCGTTGCCCTGGTGTGGCGTTCACCTACAACGAGCCCGTGATATGGGCGGAGTACGTGCTGGACGTGGGCCGTGTCTGCCGAGAAGCGGGTCTGTACACTGTGATGGTCACCAACGGCTACATCACGGAGGCGGGTCTCGATCTGATCGCGCCTGTCATCGACGTGTGGCGGGTTGATGTCAAAGGCTTCAGCGACGCGACGTACCGGCGCCTGTGCAAAGTACCCTCGGCGCAAGACGTGTTCGCAATGGCCGAGAGAGCCCGGAAGCACTGGTCGATGCATGTCGAGGTCGTGACCAACGTCGTGCCGACGGTGAACGACGACCCAGAGGAGCTCCGTTCCATCGCCCGATGGATCGACGAGAGCCTCGGATCGGATACGCCGTGGCACCTGACCCGTTTCACCCCTTACCTTGAGTTCGCCGACCTGCCGCCCACTCCCATCGAGACGTTGAAGGCGGGCAGGGAGATAGCGCGCCAAGAGGGACTGAAGTTCGTCTATCTTGGGAATGTGAGCGAGCCGGAGGCTGAAGACACGATATGCTCACAGTGTGAGTCAGTCGCGGTAGCGCGCTCGGGTTTTAGCGTGATGTCTCGCCACACCGTCGGCGGCGAGTGCGCGCGCTGCGGCGCCGCGCTGAACATCGTCGAGTAGAACGCTTCGCGCTGGTTGGAGGCACCGGTGGAGGGTGAAGGCGGAATAGGCGCGGACCCCGAGGCCAGCGGAACGGAGACAGGCCGCACCGCAGACGCCGAGTCGGGACATGATGCCCCCGTCCCTGCTGTGGTGCCGCGCGTCTTGGTCTTCTTCGACTACGCTTGACCCTTCTGCTATATCGACCAGTTCCGGATCGAACGCCTTTCCGAAGAGAACGACATTGAGGTTGTCCTGGTCCCTTTCGAGCTGCGTCCGAACATGCCTGAGGCGGGCCTTTCGGCAAGGGGCGACAACCTCGGCCATTCGGAGCGGGTAGAGGCGCACATGCTCAAGTTGGCGGACGAAGACGGCTTCCCGATGGTTCTGCCGGACCTGATCCCGAAGACGCACAAGGCGCTGACGCTCGGCGAGTATGCGCGCGACGCTGGGCCGGAAGCGCATATGCGCGTTCACGCCGGGATCTTTGCGGCGTACTACGGGGAAGGACGGGACATCGCTGACACGACGGTACTCCTGGACGTGGCTCGTTCCGCCGGCCTGGACGCTGAGGCGGCCGGGGAGGCTATCGCCGACGATCGGTACGCGGAGCGATTGCACTCCTTCCGGCACCTGGCGATACACCTCGGGATCGACGCGACGCCGGCCGCTCTGATCTGCAACGAACTACTGATCGGCTCACGCCCCTACAGAATCCTCAAAGACTCCCTCGACAGGTGTTTGGTGCGCCCCGACACACTGGGCGTACCCCCCGGCACGCCGGACGCGCCTTCCGGCAACATGCCCGATACCGGCGGGCACTGAAGCGGTATGATTGAGCCTGTCCGACGCGATCCGCGCGGGCGACGACCGCGGAAGGGCAGACACACGTGGTGCCTTGTGTCATCATCCCCACCTTCTGGACAAGAAGGCGAGCTCGAGCGAGCAACGACCTCCTGACCGCCTACAATCACCCGACTTTCATAGATGGCGAGAGTACCCTACCCGAGTGCCTGGCCTCGCTCGAGAAGGTGCGCGGGCTGGACAGCGTGATCGTGCTCTGCGCGGCGACAGATCCGTCGATCGAGCACGAGGCCGAAGACCGAGTTCGCGACATCCTCTCCGAGTTCCCCGGTGTGGAAGCCATGGTCTTCGGGCCAGCCGAACTCGGCTCCTTGCACAGGCGGCTCGAGCAACTCGAGTTCGCGGACATGATCCAAGGGGTCAGCCTTACCGGCTACGGCGCGGTAAGGAACGTAGGGCTTATCGTCGCCGGTGTTCTCGGCAAGCAGTCCGTGCTGTTCGTGGACGACGATCAGGTCGTGGTCGATGTCGACTTCCTCGACTGCGCGCGCGAGGGTCTCGGCGAGCGGATAGGCGACAAGGTCGTGTACGCCAAGACCGGCTACTACGTGGATGGCGAAGGGCACTACCAGAGGCACTCCGAGCCGCACTGGACGGACATGTTCTGGCGGCAGGCGGACGCCTACAATCAGGCGCTCGCGATAGTGGACGCGCCGCCAAGACTCCGCCCGACTCCGATTGCGTTCGGCGGGTGCCTCGTGCTTCATCGCAACCTCTACTGCAACGTCTCCTTCGATCCCTGGATCGTTCGCGGTGAGGACACGGACTACGTCATTAACGTCCGCATGCACGGGGGGGACGTCTTTCTGGACGGCGAGTGGAAGGTGATTCACCAGCCTCCGTCCGTGCGCAGCCAGGCATTCTCCTTCCGCCAGGACGTCTATCGCTTCATTTACGAGCATCGCAAGCTGGAGTTCGCCAAGTCCCAGGTCGACCTGAGACAGGTAACCCCAGAATCGCTCTCGCCCTATCCCGGAGAATTCATCGGGTCGTCCGTCACGTGGCGCTCGGTGGCCACCGCACTTCTCCGGGCCGTCTCTGGGCGCGGTGAGTCCGGTTCCTACCTGCGCGTCGCCCACACCGACGTGCGTCACGCCTCTTCGTATGCTGAGGCGCACTGCGACCAGTACTTCCATTTCCAGCGTCGCTGGCCTTTGCTGATGGATCGCGTTTGGGAGGACGTGGCGCTGAAGTCACTGTTCATGGGCGAAAGGCGCGTTGACCGCTCGGCGATCACCGGCAGATTCCCGGTCATCAAGGAGTAGTCGGACGTGCGAAGCGTGCTGCTCGAAGTGGCCGTCGGCCTGTTCTCGGGCTTTCTGTCCGGCCAGTTCGGGGTGGGCGGCGGTATCATCACAACCCCTGCGATCCGATTGCTGCTCGGACGTCCCGAGTTGATTGCCGTGGGAACTCCCCTGCCTGTCATCATCCCAGGCGCCATCGCCGGGGCGGTCGCCTACGCGCGCAAGGGCCTGGCCGACCTGCGAAGCGGGTTGCTCATAGGGGGCGTGGGCGCCGTCGGTGCGGTGATCGGCGCCTTCGGCACCAGAATCACTGGCGGGAAGACCGTGATGCTCGCTACCGCTGTGCTGATCGCCTGCGTGGCAGTGGACCTGTTGGTGCACGTCGTGCGCCGTTCGGGGCCGGAAGACACCCCACTCGACTCGGTGCCGAGGCCGCCCCGCGGTTACCAGTTGGCGCTGCTGGGCATGTCGGCGGGGGTCTACTCGGGATTCCTCGGTCTTGGAGGCGGGTTCGTCATCGTGCCGGCGCTGGTGCGGTTCTTCGGCTACCCGATGAAGCGCGCTTTCGGCACGAGTCTCATCGCGGTGGCGTTGCTGGCGGTGCCGGGGACGATCGTGCACGCCGCCCTGGGACATGTCGAGGCGCGGCTGGCTTTCGCGCTCGCGGTCGGAGTCGTGCCGGGTGCGCTCCTGGGCGCGAAAGTGACCCACGCGGCCGAGGAGCGTTCGGCAAGGATAGCGTTCGCTCTGCTGCTGGTCGTTGTGGCCGTGCTCCTTGGAGTGCGAGAACTGTGGGGACTGGGCTAGGTGAGCGGGCGTCTCCGGACCGCGAGGAGGGAGGACCTGGCCCGCCTGTGGCCGGCCGTCAAGTCCTCGCAGCTGTGCGACACCGCGGAGGGGCTCGAGGACTTCTGGGCGGAGGCTCCGTGGCGCGTGCAGGTGGGGGACCTTGGGGAGGCCGCCATACTGGACCGATGGCGCGAGCTGTCGGACATCCTCGCGATCCGTGGCCTTTGGTGTTCGCCTCGCCGAGTGCCGGAGCTGCTCGGAGATCTACGGGCGCTCGCAGGGGGACAGGGTTTCCACAGACTGCTGAGTCCGCTAGTGGCGCAGGAGGCGACGGGGCCATACATAAAGGCCGGCATGCGACCAGTGGATACGGTGGTGGCATTGCGCCTCGAACAAACGCCCCGGGGACTACCCGCGCTCCCGAGCGACGTCACGCTGCGCGCCGGGCTGCAAACGGATCTCGTCGGCGTCCTCGCGGTTGACTCGGCATCCTTTGACTGGTTCTGGGCGTACGACGCCGCCACGCTGGCCATGCACGTCGGGCGCGAAAGAATGCACGTGGCCACTTCGGGTGACAGTGTCATCGGCTATACTCTCTGCACGGTTGGCGAGCACAGCGGCATGTTGGGCAGGCTGGCCGTCGCCCCCGAAGCTCGGTGTTCCGGGGTAGGGAGCGCGCTCCTCGCGGAAGCGGTCAGCTACATGCAGCGGGCGGGCGCGACCTGCATCAGCCTGTGTACGCAAGAGGGCAATGCGGCGTCACGTGCGCTCTACCGTCGAGCGGGCTTCCGCGAACTTGGCGGCCGACTGAGTTTCTTGGTCTTCGATCCCGCCTAGCCGGGTCGGGGAGGAAGCGTGCACAACTACCGCACGATGGTGATCGACGTGCTGCTGGCGCTGGCCGTCACGGTCATCGCGGCTATCGCGCTGCTGGCGTTGATTATCGACGTACCGCGCTACGTGTTCGCGGCGGCCGTCGCGGGGTTGACCTTGGTGGCCGCGGGCGGAGTGGCCGCGCGCTTCATAACCCGCCCCGACCAGTTGCGTGCGAAGCAGTCCCACGTGATGCTCGAAATCGCAAACGAGAGCCTGGCCCACCTGCGAGGAGGTCTCGTCGGGGAGAGCGCAGAGGCAGTATGCCGACTGATTCTGGCGCGCACCGAGGTCGCGGCCGTCGCCATGACCGACACAGAGAAGGTGCTGGGCTTCGCGGGTATCGGCGAGGACCATCACGCCAGGGGCGGGCCGATAATGACCAAGGCGACCCGGGAGGCGCTGGAGTCGGGGGAGCATCGCGTGCTCGAGAGCCGAGAGGACATCGGCTGCCCCAAACCGGGCTGTCTCCTGCGGGCGGCCATCGTGGTCCCCCTCGAAGTCCGGGGCACCCCGGTCGGAACCTTGAAGTTCTACTACACGACACCTCGACTGCTCAACGAGACGCAGATCGCCATGGCCGAGGGACTGGCGCGTCTGCTATCCACCCAGCTGGAGCTAGGGGAACTCGATCGCCAGACGGAGTTGGCTTGCCGGATGGAACTCAAGGCACTTCAGGCGCAGATCCATCCGCACTTCCTGTTCAATACCATCAACACGATCGCCATGCTGATCCGCACCGATCCGCTTGAAGCAAGGCGACTGCTGCGCGAGTTCGCTGCGTTCTATCGCAGGACCCTCGAGGCGCCGGACGCTCCGGTTCCCCTACAAACGGAGTTCGAGTACGTCCGCAGCTATCTCACCTTCGAGCGAGCGAGGTTCGGCGAGCTGATCGAGTACTCCGAACGTATCGACCCCGCCACGCTCGACGTCTCGGTGCCCGCCTTCATCGTGCAGCCGCTCGTGGAGAACGCCATCCAGCACGGCATGAGACCGACGCGAAAGCTGAGGGTGGAGCTGGCGGCAAATCGGTTGGACGGTATCATTAGGGTTACCGTGACGGATGACGGAGTAGGGATGCCCGCCGACGACGTGGCGCGGGCGCTGGAGCCGGGCTTCGGGAAGGGGATGGGCATCGCCCTCAAGAACGTGGACGATAGACTCAGGGGGCACTTCGGCCCAGGGTCTGGGCTGAAGATCGAGAGCCGTCAAGGCTCGGGAACATCAGTGACTCTGACACTCGTGGTCGGGAACGCGGCGGAGAACAGGATGTGACGTGGTACTCAAAGCGCTCATCGTCGACGACGAGGCTCCGGCGCGCGAGGAGCTGCGGTACCTCATTGAAGAGGTAGGCGCGGCTGAGGTCGTTGGAACGGCAGCCAACGCCGTGGAAGCGCTCCAGCTGATAAAGGCGATCCCGTACGATGTCGTGTTCTTGGACATCAACATGCCCGGACTCCCTGGTATGGAGCTTGCCGAGGTGCTGGCCAGCCTGGACAGGCCGCCGACGGTAGTGTTCGTGACCGCGCACGGCGAGCACGCAGTCAAGGCCTTCGAGGTCGCCGCGGTTGACTACCTGGTCAAGCCCGTCGAGGCGGAGAGGCTCCGGCAGGCGCTCTCTCGGATAGCCCCGGCCGCGCAGACCGTGGCGCGCGTGGACCGCATCCCCGTCGAGAAGGCGGGGAAGAAGCTCCTGCTCAGCGTTGACGACATCCTGTACGTGATGGCGAAAGACGACTACTCGTACCTCTTCACAGAGGGCGCTCGCTACCTGTCCACGGTCTCCTTGGCGAACCTCGAGGAGAAGCTCACGCCCAGCGGGTTCTTCCGAGCGCACCGCCGTTTCCTCGTCAACCTCGCGCAGGTGAGGGAGGTCGTGCCCATGTACGGCGGTACCCTCCTGCTCACGCTGAAGGACGAGAACGGCACGCAGGTGCCCGTGTCCAGAAGGCGTGTACCTTCGCTCAAGAAGGCGCTCGGCCTGTAGGGCTGCCCTATGCGCACTCGCGAACCCTCGGCCGGGCTCGACGAAGCAGCGCTCCTTACCATCGGGGTCATCTCGGATACCCACGGTTCGATTCCCGAGCGGGTGTTCGAGGTCTTCGCGGGTGTGGACCGCATCATTCACGCGGGCGACATCGGCTCATCCGCAATCCTGTGTGCGCTCGAAGAGATCGCTCCTGTGACCGCTGTGCTCGGAAACTGCGACGGCGCGATTCCGGGGTGGGCGCTGAGCCCATTCGCAATCCTGAGACTGGGGTTGGGGACCATCGCGGTGGGGCACGAGCTTCTCCACCTAACGCGCGAGCGGAACCTCGACGAGTTCGGCGCCACGGTCGTGGTCTGCGGGCACACTCACGTCGCACGCGTCCAACGAGTGGGGCAGTGGCTGGTAGTGAATCCGGGTTCGGCGAGCCGCCCACGGGCGTCAACGCGCGGCACGGTGGCGGTACTTGCGCTCTCGCCGCGGGAACCACGTGCAAGGGTGGTTCACCTCTAGCCTTCCGAAGGGCCACTCACCGTTCGTCCGCTGAACCGCACGCCATTCGCCGTCCCTCAGCGTCCGTTCGCCGACGTTCACCGTCCGCCGGCCGCGCGTTGGTCGTGCGACGGCCCGAGTATCAATACCGTGTTACCAGCGGACAAGTCCGTTCTTCATGGAGGAGGTGAACCGCATGAAGGTATGCATCAAGGGCGCGGCTGAGGACCTGAAGCTCGGCGACATCCAGGAGGTATGCCACAACGTCGACAAGATCCTCCTTCCGACCGACGGCTCGGCGCCTGCTGTGGCCGCCACCGAGTACGCAGTGATTCTGGCAAAGACGTTCAGCGCCTCAGTCAAGGCGATCTTTGTGGACACCGGCATCGAGCAGCTCGAGTACCCCGAGGAGGAGCTATCCGAGGAGGTCTACGAGGGCGTTCACCCCTCAGTCAAGGGACTGGTGATCGCGAAGACGATGTGCGAGCGCAATGGCGTCCCCGTTGAGATCGAAGTGGTCAAGGGTGGCGTTGCGAAGCGCATCATCCACGTCGCCGAGGAGTACGGCGCTGACGTCATCGTCTGTGGCGACACGGGTCGCACCGGCATCAAGCGCATCGCTCTGGGTAGCGTGGCCGAGACCGTGGTGAAGGGATCTCACATCCCCGTCCTCGTGGTCAAGGCGGACTAGGACTATTCGGCAGACGCGGCTTCGTGCCGCTCGCGACGGGAGTCGCGAATCGATACGAGTGAGTGAAGGGAGGTGCGAGATGACGAGTTCCTCGAACGATGTCGCCGCCAGCTCGGGCGTACACCTGCGCCATGGCGACCACGTCGACACCATCGAGAGCGTGGACGTCGTGTTCCGGGAGCAGCGCAAGCTCAGCTTCGCGTACGGTGCTGTGTTCTTCGCGGTTACCCTGGCCATACCGGCCGCGTCAGTCTGGTGGCCGACGTGGTACGAGACGCCCGTGTGGGGCGGCTTCACGATGAACTGGCTGTTCGTCTCGCTTCTGTACTACGTGTTCCTTTGGGTGATGGCGTGGACCTACGCTCAGCAGGCGGACAGCCTTGACGAGAGACTTGCTGACTTGGCCGACAAGATCACCGCGAGCGAAGTGAAGGGAGGTTAGGGGTCGGCATGAACACACTAGCTATCGTCATGGTCATCGTCCTGATCGCGTTCACGATCGGGCTGTCGATCTTCTCTCGGCGCTTCACGCGCACCACGGCCGACTTCTACCTCGCAGGCAGAAAGGTCGGATCGTTCGCGAACGCATCCGCCATCTCGGGCGACTACCTTTCCGCGGCGTCCTTCCTTGGCGTTGCGGGCGCCGTGTACGCCTCAGGCTTGGACGGCGTTTGGTTCGCGGCGGGTTTCGCCGGCGGGTTCATGGTCGTTATCATCTTCATCGCGTCGGCGCTCCGCCGATTCGGTGAGTACACGATCGCGGATTTCGCGTTCGGGCGTTTCGGCACGAGCCGCATCCGCTTGGTCGCGGTCCTTTGCGTTCTGCTGATCAGCCTTTTCTACATGGCGCCGCAGATGTTCGGATCCGGGACCACATGGAAGGTACTCGTAGGGCAAGGCATCCTCGGCCTCGATCCGTATACCTCGGGCGTTGTCGTCGTCACCGTCATCATGGCGTTCTACGTCGGCATGGGTGGCATGAAGGGTACGACGCTGAACCAGATCTTCCAGTTCTGGTGGCTCTGGTTCGCCATGTTCCTCGTCATCGCCTTCGCGTTCGGCAAGGGCTTCAACTATTCCCAGGCGCTGTCGGACGTGAGTGCTGACGGACTGCGTCAGACCAAGACCTACACGGTCACCGAGTTCGAAGCTCCCATCACCAACCCCGACGGAAGCGTCGCCATGGACGATCAGGGCAACCCGAAGACGCCCATGAGCGTGGCGAAGGCCAACATGTCGGAGGCGTCGTTCACCCAGGTCATGGAGGCTGTCGACAAGGCCAAGGCGGAGGGTACGGCAGGCACGACGAAGGTCGACGTCGTCATCCCCGCGAAAAGCAAGCTGAAGAACCAGGCCGGTGAGCTTAGGACGATGCTCTTCAACTCGCCCGGTCACCGCTACAACGCCTTCGACCAGTTCTCGATGGTGCTCGCGCTGGTGCTGGGTACGGCCGGTCTTCCGCACATCCTGAATCGCTACTACACGAACCCCTCGGGCTCGGCCGCGCGCCGGTCCACCTTCTGGGTCCTGGTCTTCATCGGCACCTTCTACATCATGGCGCCGATCGCCGGCTTGGCCGCCAGAATCCAGATACCTGAGGCGCTGGCCGCCGGGACCGCCCCGACCAACACCACGTACGTCGACTATCTGCTTCAGAAGTCGGACGCGCTGATGCCGACGCTCGCTCAGATCCTCGGTGGCGAGGCGCTGCTCGGCGTGGTCGCGGCAGGCGCTTTCGCGGCGATGTTCTCGACCATCGGCGGCTTGCTGATCGCTGCCGCTTCGGCTATCGGCCACGACGTGTACGAGAAGTACGTCAATCCGAACGCTTCCGAGGCGAAGCGAGTCATGGTCGGCAAGATGTCCGTCATCGCGTTCGCCCTGATCGCCATGGCCATCGGTCTGGGTATCCCGGCCACCGGTCTCGACAAGGCGTATCCGGCGCTCATCGCCATGATGGTCACCTGGGCGTTCTCGGTGAGCGCGTCTGCTTTCGTACCGATGCTGGTCCTAGGCATCTGGTGGCGCGGGACGACTGAGCGGGGTGCCATCGCGGGCGTGCTCGTAGGGTTGGTCGGGTCGATCACGATTATCCTCATGAACATCCTGCAGGCGCTCAAGATCATTGGCACCACCGGTCTTCTGGGCTTCGTAGGAAGCCTGACGTTCCCTGTTCTCTTCACGTTCCCGCTGGGTGTGTTGACCATCATCATCGTCAGCATGATCGACGGTCAGCTCCCGAAGAACGTGGATGAGATCTGGATGCGCATACACGGCACCGCTCACGAGCGGCACGAGCGCGACCTCGGTCTGGACAAGATCGGCGGTCTGCTCGGCGGCGGCTCCAAGTAGAGGTGCCACCAGTAGGCTCCGCCCCCAAGGAGCCTGCAGGTATAAGGCGTCGGCCCCCACGTCCCGGGGGTCGACGCCTACGCTTTCCGGACCTGCGCTTTCCTGAGTGAAGGCGGGCAGCGTAGCGCTCGCGGCACCCGGCTAGCCCTCGGCGGCGTCGCCTAGCGCCATCCCCAGCATTCTGAGGGAATCGGGCTCGGCGTTCGGGAGATCCACCCGCAACACGCGTCGGCCGTATCGCGCGAGTGTGATGAGATCGCCTTCGGCCTGGGCTCGGTGTAGTGTCGCCAGCGTGTAGGGCTTCCGCGGGATCTCGAGGTCCGCGCGGTCCCGCGTGGTTACGAGCAGGAACGCTCCGCTGTCGGGGCCACCCTTGTGAAGCTGTCCGGTGGAGTGCAGGTATCGAGGCCCCAGCTCGAGGCAGGAGGCGATACCCCTGTCGCGCGACACCCGACGCAGCGCTTCTCTTAGTGGCCCGAGTCGGCCCTCATCCTCGGGTAGGTAGGCAAGGAGGGCGAAGTAGTCCCCCGCCCTCAGCGTTTCAATGAGCTGACGCAGCGCGCCCGCGAGCGTCGGAGCGTGTTGGTTGCTCGGTGGCGAGAGAGCGCCTACGGCGGTGATCCACGCACCGTGAACGTCGGCGTACGCCCTCGGTACCTCGCCCCCGCGTTCGAGAAGTGCGGTCGTTGCGGCCTTCGCCTCGGTCACGTTGGGCTCGTCGAAGGGGTTGACTCCCATAAGGTGACCGAGGAGCGCGACCGCGTGCTTCCATCTCACGAACTCGGCGCCGATCTCGACTGCGCTGGAGATCGCGATCTCGTGAACGGGATGGGTCTCGCGCGTTCTCTCCGCCCAAGCGGCGAGTTCACGATCGGTCTCGAACCGCAGGACGAAGACCGCCCGGTCCGAGCCGTAGCCACCGCTGTCGAGCGGCGAGTCCTCCGGAATCGGGACGACACCCTTCCCGTCCTTGCCAGTCGATTCCGCGACGAGCTGCTCGACCCAGAGCGCGAACGACGCAAGCTGCGGCGAGCAGGCGACCGTCAGCTTGTCGCGCCCAGCTTCGAAGGCATCGGCGATCCAGGCGGCCAAGGCGGCACCGGGGCTAGTCGCACCGTCGCCGTGGCAGGCCTTCTCCATTGCGCGGGCCCTCGACAAATACGTATCGACATCGACGCCGACGAACACGGCCGGCGCGAGTCCGAACATCGTGAGGGCCGAGTAGCGGCCACCCACCGTGTGAGGGGCCGAGAGCGTGGTGCGGAGCATGTCCTTCTGGCGCAGAGCGTCGAGCGGCGTCCCCTGATCGGTTATGACGAGGAAGCGCTTGCTGGCGCGAACTCGCCCGATGGCCTGTTCCATCCATGCGTGGAAGATGGCGTAGAGCGACAGCGGTTCTATCGTTGTTCCGGACTTGCTGGCGACCACGAAGAAGGTCTTCTCGGGATCGAGCACGCCTAGGAAGTGACGTATCTGCAGCGGCGAGGTGGTGTCGAGGACGTGTAGGCGCGGGAAGCCCTCGGCCGAGCCGATCACCCGCGACAGCACGAGCGGAGCGAGCGACGATCCCCCCATGCCGAGCAGCACTATGTCCTCGCAGCCCTCGGCGGACATCGCTTGCGCAAGGCCTCTGAGCAGCGGCAGGCGTCCTTCAGCCTTCTCCGCGAGGTCGGTCCACCCGAGTCGCTGCTGGACCGTCTGCCGCGCATCGACCTTGTCGGTGAACAGGGAGGGGTCGCGATCCCGCAGGCGCGCGACCGCGTTCGCCTCGACCAAACGTTGTGCGGCGTTCATTCGGGTCTCCCATCGGGGGTATGACACAACATTCTACTGCATGGCCAGCCCGGTCACCGGCCAGGTCAGGCGCGCGCCGCGACGTCTGGGGCCTCTTCAGTTCCGCCGATTCGGGCGAGCCTTGCGACCAGCACTCCGCCCGCTACCACAGCGCATCCTCCGAGCACGGTCGTGAGGGTGAGGGGCTCGCCGAGGAAGAGGGCGGCGAACACGACCGCGCTCGCGGGTTCCGCGTACATGAGCACCGCCGCGCGATCGGTGCGCACGCGCTTAAGCCCGCTCAAGAACAGAATCACCGCCAGCGCCGTCTGCACGACGCCAAGCACCGCCAGCGCGGCGAACGCGAGCGGGGTGCTGGGGCCGGGGAGCAGCAGTGCCGCCGGAAGCAGCAGCGCGCTCGCTACCGCGTACTCGCCCAGCATCAGCGCGCCAACGCTGATCCCGCGCAGCAGCTTCTTGGCGCGGAGCATGAGACCGGAGTAGGTGAGAGCGGAGCCGAAGGCGAGTGCGGCCCCGAAGGCGTCGCTTTCGGTGCGTACCCCGGTCATGTGGGGGAGAAGAATCGCGGCTATACCCCCGAGGGCCAACGCCAACGGCAGGATGATGCGCCTGTCGAACTTCTCCTTGGTGACGAAGGGCGCGAGCACCGTCACGAACACGGGGCCGGTATAGCCGAGGAGCTCCGCGGTCGCGACGTCCGTCAGATCGAGCGCGCTGAGGAAGAGCACCCAGTTGAGAGCCAGCAGCGCGCCTTGCGCGGCGACGTCGAGGAGCTTGCGCCTCGGCAGTTCGGCGAACTCCCGTAGGCTCCCCCGCGACGCCTGCCAGACGACCATGACCACCGCGGCTATCGCCACGCGGTAGAACACCTTGACCAGCGAGGACCCATCGGCGGCGCGCAAGGCCAGGGGAATGGTACCCCAAATGAGGCCCGCGCCCGCGATGCGCGCAAGGCCGCTCAGAGTGTCGCCGCGCTCGCTCACCCCACCCGCGCCACTCGGCTAGCAGATGCGCGGGAGTTGCTCTCCGACGAGCATGTCCATGATGCGCTTGGCGCCGAAGCTGGTGTGGACGTACACCTTTCCCGCAGGATCGGCGGCTACCTCGCCGATGACGGTCGCGTTCTCCCCGTAGGGCGCCGAGCGCATCGCGCCGAGCGCCGCCTCGGCCTGCTCGGCAGGTACGACCGCCACCATCTTCCCTTCGTTGGCGACCTGGAGTACGTCGTACCCGAGCATCTCGCATGCGCCGCGTACCTGCTCGTGTACGGGGACGGCGTCCTCCTCGACTACGATTGACACGCCGGACGCGGTCGCGAGCTCGTTGAGTGTCGACGCTAGCCCCCCTCGGGTCGGGTCGCGGAAGCAGCGGACACCGGGCGCCGCCTGAAGGACGGCTGCCACCAGCGCGTTGAGCGGAGCGGCGTCGGTCTGTATGTCCGTCGAGAACGACAGCCCCTCACGCGTCGAGATGACCGCGATCCCGTGATCGCCCAAGGTGCCTGAGAGCAGGACCACGTCGCCTGCCGCGCACTTGGAGCCGGAGAGGTCCACGCCGTCCGGGATGACGCCGACTCCCGTGGTGTTGATGTAGACCCCGTCACCATGGCCCTTCTCGACGACCTTCGTGTCTCCGGTGACGATGCGCACGCCCGCCTCGGCCGCGGAATCGCGCATCGATTCGAGAATGCGCCGCAGATCTTTGACTTGCAGGCCCTCCTCCAGCACGAAGCCGACCGAGACGTAGAGCGGAGTCGCACCGGACGTCGACACATCGTTCACGGTCCCGCAGATCGCGAGACGCCCGATGTCGCCTCCCGCGAAGAAGATGGGGCTGACCACGTAGGTGTCGGTGGACAGCGCTAGTCTTCCCGGGGGGACGTCCAGCGCCGCGGCGTCGTCCAATCGGCGCAGGACGTCGTCGCCGAACTCGGCGACGAACACGTCTTGAATCAGATCGCGCATCATGGTCCCGCCGCTGCCGTGCGCGAGCAGAATCCTGTCCTGGTGCATGGTCCCTCCCGGTTCCCGGGCGTCGTCTCCGCGCCCACTAGACGAGCGGAGGCGCGCCTGGCG
>JBBILP010000003.1:0-20567 GCA_037444885.1 Actinomycetota bacterium
CTTCCATCTATAGCGGGATGGGGGAAGACCACCATGTGTTCTAGAAGGGGGTCTTCTCACGATGAAGCGGATCGTTATTCTGCTCAGCTCTCTCGCCGCGTTGGTTCTCAGCGGCGGGGCGTGGTGGACTGTCAGGTAGCACAGGACCTCATGGCTCGGTCCAACCTTACAAAGAGACGGGAGGCGCAGTGAAACAGGCGCAACGCTCCCGTCTCTTTGTTGTGTACTGCGTCTGTGTCATCGCCGTGTCCATACCTGCGACCGTGTGGGCCTGGATCGAGTGGCCCGTGCGGCCGTCCTTCGTGCTCGCGGCTCTCTTGGTGGCGGCGGTAGTCTCTGAGAGCCTAGCCATCGACCTGCCACGTGGCGGTCGACAGTCGATATCGTATCCCCTCGCGCTCGCGTCGCTGGTACTGTTCGGGCCAGCCGCCGGAGGGTTCGTCGCGGCTGCGTCTCAGCTCAACCCCGGTGCCCTGTCGCGGAAGAATCCCGCGTGGGTTACCGCATTCAATATGGCGCAACTCATCCTCTCGGCTGTTCCTGCCGGAGGGGTGTACGCACTCCTGGGAGGCCGCTTCCTGATGAGAAGCGACCTTCCCTCTCCGTTTCTCGCACCTGACTTCCCTGGCGTGCTGTTGCCGCTCGGTGCACTCACGCTTCTTAGTCTTGCGCTCAACGCTGCTTTCGTTACAGCGTACGTGTCCCTCATGTACGGAGAATCCGCCTCGGATTTCCTCACATCGAACATTGTCTGGGCCATGCCGAGTCAGGCAGCGCTTGCATTCCTCGGGTTCACAATTGCGGAAACGCTGGCGATTCAGGGGGTGCTGGGGTTGGCGCTCTTCCTGATACCCCTGCTAATCGCCCGCCAGACGGCTCAGCGGTACCTAGCCCTACGCGATGCCTACCTGGACACAGTGAAGTCGTTTGTCGCCGCGATTGAGGCGAAGGACCCGTATACCCGCGGCCACAGCGAACGCGTAGCGGAGTTTGCCGTCAGAGTTGCCAAAGTGATGGGTCTTGCCGGGACTGCGCTGGAACGCCTGGAATTCGCGGCATTGCTCCATGACCTAGGGAAGGTGGCGGTACCGCGACGTGTGCTGCGGCAAGCCACCCGGCTGTCCGCGTCCGATCGAGCGCGCATACGCAGCCACCCAAGGGAGGGAGCGGAACTTGTATCCAGCGTCCCGTACATCGCGGAACTGGCGTCGGTCATCGCAGCTCACCACGAGAGGTATGATGGCCTGGGGTACTGCGATGGGCTGGTCGGTTCGGCAATCCCCCCCGAAGCCAGAATACTTGCGGTGGTAGACAGCTACGATGCGATGACGACGCGTCGACCATACCGTGAGCCCCTGAATCATGAGGCGGCGATGGCGGAGATCTTGGACGGGAGTGGGACACAGTTTGACCCAGCAGTAGTGACTGCTTGGAAAACTGTGTGCGACGAGGACAGACCATCACCCCCCCAAGCCGGCATGGAATCGGCTGCGCAACCGTGAGACCCGTCGAGCCGCGAGACGTTGCGCGAAACGCGGGTATCCTCGCAACCTCCTTGGCAGTTGTTTTAGCAGTTCAGCCGAGTGCTCTCGTGCCCGACATCGTGCTTGCCACCTCGGTGCTCGCTGCTCTGTTTGTCTTGGGGCTGTTCGATGTATGGCTGCCGCACGGTGACAACATCGACGTTGGGACTGCGGTAGTCATTCCAGCGCTCCTGCTCACCGGTGCCCTGCCGACTCTCGTGCTGGCTGCGGCGGCCCGTGTGGGAGCGCACCTGCTGCGCTATCGCTTGGGGAGGCTAGACGCTCTTGCATCCGTGCTGGCCAGGCGGTCGGCGGCCGTGGCGCTAGCAGCCGTCCTGATGCAGGTCCTTGGCATGGGACCCGGAGATGCGACTACATTCGCGAGCCAAGCGCTTGTGGGAGTCGCCGTTGTCGCCGGCGATCTCGTCGTGGGTCAACTGGCTGCAGCGGCCAGGCTTCGCCAGCCATTCACAAGGTTGATTTTGGGCAACACGAAGATACAGGGGCCGCTTGCTGCGGCGCAGGTATCCCTTGGCGTGCTCACTGCTCAACTTCACGCTGTTGTGGGGGCGTGGGGCCTGGTGATTGTCATAATCCTCCTTCTCGCCGTTCGGCAGTCGTTTTCGCTACTTCTCGATATCCGTCAGGCATACGGCGCGACCATCGAGGCCCTGGCCGCGACCATCGAGAAGTGCGTTCCGGAAAGGAGCGGGCACGCGCAGCGCGTTGCGCGACTTGCCAGACTGGTAGGCAGCGGGATTGGCATCTACGGTGACGCCCTTGAACGTCTCGGGTATGCGGCGCTGCTTCACGACATCGAGCTTCTGGGCGCAGATGATTCTGTGATCGAGGGAGAGCAGGGGGACGCCCGACGAACCAGTGCCTCGGAGGTTCTTACGGGCGTCGGAACCTTGAGGGACGTCTCCCTCATCCTCGCGCTTTGCGACGGGATGGTGAACGCCGAGGGCGCGAGTCATTCTGACCGAATGCTCGCGTACATCGTGTGCCGCGCCAGCAACTTAGATGACAAGCTGCTGTCGCCGGAGGAGTGGCTCAAGGCCCGGGCCTACGGCGAAGAGCGCATGGACGCTTTGCTTCCCGCTCGCGAGAGGGTACGTATCGACCGCGAATTCGGGGCAATTCTGGCGGAGCGCGCATCGAAGGGAACCAAGTGATCTTGGCTGCCGCAGTAGCGGGTGCAATCGTCATGGGGCTGGCATCAGGGGGTCGGCTCTCGGCTCTTGCGCAAGGACGGATTCGCGGGGAGTGGGCGTTCCTTGTGTCTCTGGTCCTGAACGCCACGTTGCCCGGCATACTCTCGCGGTTCGCATTGCCGGGTTGGGCTGCAGTGGCTGCGTGGCTTTGTGCAGCGGCCGTGTTGGTCGCGGTGTCGGCTGCGAACCTCGAGAAGCGAGGGTTTGCCCTGATTAGCCTTGGCGTAGCGCTGAACGCTGTGGTGATCCTGCTGAACCTGGGAATGCCCGTTGACCTTGCGGTTGCGAGGGATCTGAGCGGGGGCAACACGCTCGCAGGCCCTGTCGCTGGCGGAATCCACATCGCGCGCACCGCCACAACCCGCCTTTCTCTGCTTGCGGACACGCTGCCGCTAGTGCTTCCGAGTGGACAGGTGCTGCTGATTAGTCTCGGAGACATGTTGCTTCTCGTGGGTGTCTGCGCCTTCATCGTCTGTCAGATGGGCGCGGCCAACGGGGGCAAGTCGAGGCGGCAGGAACAAGCTCATCGTGGGTGGCTTCGTGCGCTGCGGTGCGTCGTCTGGCCAACTCGCGGGCGGCATGCTCGCCGAAGGCGGTAAGACTTCGGTAAGTTGGCCCACTACCATCTATGAGGGCGTTGTGTTTCTCCGTACCGGCGTGCACGCAGTAGGCTCAGGGGGAGCTGTGTATGACATAGGTGATCCGCGTGAAGAACGCCTGGTCAGCGGAATCCTCGGCTTCAACTCCTCGGTCCTTGTCCTCGGCGCGCCGCGCGGATACGGCAAGCGATCGCTCGCCGCCGCCATCGCTGATCGCTACGAACGAGTTGTCCAGGTGGGCCAGGAGGTTCTTGGAGCGGAGTCGTCATCCGAACTGGCTGCCCAGGTCACCGGTGCGGAGTCCGGCCGTCTGGGCGACAACGTGGGTGCTTGCGTGGTGGTAGACCTGTGCGAAGCATGCTTACCGGATTCACCTGGCGTGCTGCTGTCCTCATGCCAGTCGGCAAGCATGGCAGGCATGGTCGTTCTGATCACACGGGAATGGCCCGTACTGGGGGTTCCGCCTGGTTCCGGGACTATGGTGTTCGGGCCGGAGGAGCTGCTGCTCACTTCTCGCGAGATGCTGGCGTACATTGCCAACATTGGTGGGTCCCGTTGCCTGGGGCGGGCACAGCGAAACCAGTTGTGTGAGTTGGCGGGCGGTCATCCAGGTCTCCTCAGTGTCCTCGTTCGCCAAGCGAGCCTGGGCTCCCCGAGTGCTCGGTGGAACGAGGAAGCATCGCGCTACCTGGTCGGTTTGGCTGAGGACCAGCTGAACGCTACACAACGGCGCGTCTTGCAGTGTCTCGGCCTACTGCGTCAAGCCGGCTTCGGAGAGCTGAGGGAGGCAACGCCCGCTGTTCGACTGTCCGACGTCGCGCACGTTGCACGCGCAATACCGGGCATCAAGGTCAAGCGCTCCGAGGACTCTCCCGTCTGGTGTAGCAGTGACCTCGTGGCATGCGCAATCCTGCGGCCGGACTTTTCCCAGGCTCCGGGCGTCTGCAGGGCGGCCGAGGCGCGGATTCGGGGTCTCATGGAACGCCGCGGGGAGCATGCGCGAATAGTGGAAGTCCTGCTTGCCCAGGGTCGGGAGACTGACCTGGGCGACTGGCTCGAGACTCAAGGAATGCAGCTGTTCCTCGAGGGTCGCTGGAGCACGCTCGGACAGGCCCTAACCGGAGTAGGGGCTCTCGAGCAAGTCAGGCGTCCGCAGCTCCTACTGCTTGAGGCATTGGTTCTTGACTACGAGGGAATGGGACGGGAGGCTCTGGCCAAGCTCAAGCTCGCCTGCCAGATTGCCAGGCACCAAGGCAATATCGATGTCCTGCGCGAAGCGCTCGGGCATACAGTTCGAGTGGCGGTCGATCTCGGCGACCTGGCATCGGCACACGCGGTTCTTGGTGAACTGTTGGAGCTGCACCAGGCGGCACAAGGCGAGCTGACCAGCGCGCTGGCTCTCGCGTCCGGGGCGTTCGTTGCGGGTGCTATGTGTGATTCCGCGCGCGCCAAGAAGATGGCGATGCTCGCCGACGCGGCGCTTCGAGAAGAGGCGCCAGTGGCTCACTCAGAGGCGGCCACTCTGCAGTACCTGGGCGTTCTCTACGCCGTGGTTTTCGGCAGGGCAGACCTTTCGATTAGCGCCCACAGCAGGATACTCGGCACCGCGGGGATCCCGTCCCTCAAGCAGGCCGGAGTGCACGGGAACCTGGCGGCCGTCCTGTGTGAGCTAGGCAGGCTCGAGCGCTCCAGGCGACACGCCGAGCGCTGCGCGCAGCTCTGCGAGGCGCACGGCACCGAGATGCTGCTCGCCGCGTACAGCGCCGTGAGCGGCGCATTGTTGGCGTCCAGCGGCGACTACGGTGCGGCCCTGGCCGTCTTCAGGGAGTCGATGACTCGATCGATGGCGCTGAACGACACTATGTCCGCCCACCACAACGGAATCTACAAGTCCACGTGCATGCTGGCCGCACATCTCTTCGACGAGGCGCTTCTGGACGCCGAGCAGTCTGCGGAGTGCTTCTCAGGCCTGCAGTTCCCGATTCTCCAGTACCTGGCGCTTCTGACGCTTGCATCGGCGCTGCTCGGCATGAATGACGTGGAGTCCGCCCGCAAGCACACGCTCGCGGTGCGACCCAAGGTCGAGGAGGCCGAAGCGCTCTACCACCTCCTACGCGCCGACATGAATCTTGCCGAGATCGAACGGCGCGAGGGCAACTTCGTCGGCGCGGTGGCGCGAATCGCCGCGCACTCGGAGTACGTCCTGACCGAGAGCAGCAACTGGCAGATCGCGATGTACATTCGCGCCTTCCCCGGGCTGCTCGGGGTGTTCGCCGAGGCGATAGGTGTCGACAACCTGCCCGCCCACATGCTTAAGATGCTTCTCCCTGAGAACTGCGAGGTTGCCCTCCCGCTGGCCCGGCATTCGATGTCGGAGGAACGGTGGCGCCGGCTTGCCGTCCGAATCCTCGGCGAGAAGGGCGCGGCGCAAGCAGCCATCACGTGCACCGGTCGGCCCATGTGCTTCGTGCGCCTGTTCGGCGGCCTCGAAGTCCACGTAGGGGATCGCCGAGTGACGGATGCGGAGTGGCGGAAGCGCAAGGCCCGCCTCCTGTTCGCCATGCTCGCGGTGCGCCGTGGCAAGGACATCCCGCGAGAGCAGATACTCGACTACTTGTGGCCCGATATGGATGAGAACAGAGCCAAGAACAACCTGTACGTAGTCTGGAGCGCCATGAAGGACGCTCTGGTGCCCGACGCGGACCGCAAGTCCCCATGCCCCTACGTCAGCAATGCCAGGGGGCTGTGTCGAACCCTCCCCGATTCCGTGCGGACCGACCTCGACGAATTCGATGCGCTGCGCGAACGCGCGCTCAAGGCAAGCCGAGCGGGCGCCGACGACATGGTCCTCGAGTCCGTGGAGCAACTATGCTCGGTGTATCGCGGAGAACTGCTGCCGGGCGACCTCTATGATGATTGGTTCGCGCAGCCCAGGGAGCGCTACCGTCACGAGTTCGGAGACATGGCCCTACTCGGGGCCGACTGCTGCGCTTCCAGAGGAGAGCACTCGCGCGCGCTTTCACTTCTGCGCCATGCACTCGCGAGCGACCCATGGCGCGAGGATCTCTATCATGCCTCGATCGAGCATCAGATGAAGGCGGGGCAGCGTAGCGCCGCGATCGAGACCTACACGGCGTGCCAGACAAGGCTGGCCGAGGACCTCGGGATCGATCCGTCGGCGGGCATACGCACGCTCTACGACCAAGTGCTGGCGATGGAGGAGCGGCTGGCGATGGAGGAGCGCCCGAGCGCGGGCGATTCCTGCTAGGCGCGGGCCTCGGCGAGGCAGCGGGGTCCTGGAACTCCAGGAAGATTCCCGAGATTCCCGAGATCTTGCGCCCCCGGTAAGAGGCTGATAAGACCGTTGCGCTAGTCTGTGGGAGTCGCCAGCAAGTGAGGCGACAGCGGGGTCGGCGCGACGGTTCGAATGGTTCTTCTTGGAGCATCGCGGTGGCGGGCTGCCGGGTCCAACAGGTGAGGAGAGGGAGACTCCTGAGGGGCACCGACGGGACTGGACGGGTCAGTCGTCATCGGACCATTGGGGCAGGTCGTCCGACTAGCGGGGCCGGGGGCTGCAACGCCTTCGGTCCCGACCGTTCTCGGCACGGCCTATGCTAGAATCTTCGTGCTCTGTGGCCGGACCTGGCGACTCTGTCCCGAAGGCGTGAACCCGTGGTGAACATACTTGTCAAGCTGCTCACGCTTGGTGAGGGCAAGCAGTTGCGCGACTACGAGGCGATAGCCTCGCGAGTGAGCGCGCTTGAAGCCGACGCATCGCGTGAGACGGACGACGGCTTGCGCGCCAAGACCGCCGAATTCAAGCAACGGGCAGCGAACGGGGAGTCCCTCGACGATCTGCTGCCCGAGGCCTTCGCCACATGTCGCGAGGCGGCCAAGCGCGCGCTCAACATGCGGCATTTCGACGTGCAGCTCATCGGTGGAATCGTCCTGCACAAGGGGATGATCGCCGAGATGAAGACCGGCGAGGGCAAGACGCTGGTGGCGACGCTGGCCGTATACCTTAACTCGCTCGCTGATCGAGGCGTCCACGTGGTGACCGTCAACGACTATCTCGCCAAGCGCGACTCCGAGTGGATGGGACGGATCTACTCCGCGCTGGGCATGGAGGTCGGCCTCATTCAGGCGCAAATGCCTTCTTCAGAGCGGATCCCCGCCTACCAGGCGGACGTGACATACGGGACGAACAGCGAGTTCGGCTTCGACTACTTGCGTGACAACATGGTCGTCCGCCCTGGTGACCGAGTGCAGCGCGGCCATACCTACGCCATCGTCGATGAGGTCGACTCGATTCTGATAGACGAGGCGCGTACGCCTCTGATCATATCCGGCGCTGGAACACGCTCGGCGGACAGCTACAAGTCATTCGCGAAGGTCATTCCGCGGCTTAGGGCAAGCGTCGACTTCGAGCTGGACGAGGCGAAACGTACGATCGCGGCAACAGAAGAGGGGCTGCATAAGGTCGAGCAGATGCTCGGGATCGAAGACATCTACATGGATGCCTCCGGCCAGCTCGTGAA
Organism: Actinomycetota bacterium; assembly: GCA_037444885.1. GTDB lineage: Bacteria > Actinomycetota > Coriobacteriia > Anaerosomatales > JBBILP01 > JBBILP01. The sequence goes on from JBBILP010000003.1 coordinate 7,875, forward strand.
CCACCTCCAGCAGGCGCTCAAAGCGCAGTTCCTCTTCAAGAAGGACGTGGACTACGTCGTCAAGGACGGCGAGGTACTGATCGTCGACGAGTTCACCGGCCGTATCATGTACGGTAGGCGCTACTCGGAAGGTCTGCATCAAGCGCTCGAAGCGAAAGAGCGCGTTCATGTGCGCGAGGAGAACCAGACGCTCGCCACAATCACCCTGCAGAACTACTTCCGCATGTACGACAAGCTGGCCGGCATGACCGGTACCGCCGTCACTGAAGACGCCGAATTCCGAGAGATATACAAGCTCCCGGTGATGGTGATTCCCACCAATCGTCCGATGGTGAGAGACGACCGCAACGACCTCATCTACCGCACGGTGGAGGCCAAGTTCCAAGCGGCGGTCGAGGACATCGCCGAGAGGCACAAGGCGGGACAGCCGCTTCTGGTGGGCACCATATCGATTGAGAACTCCGAGCGGCTCTCGCGGATGCTCGAGAAGCGTGGGATTCCGCACAACGTCCTGAACGCCAAGTTTCACGAGATGGAGGCGCACATCGTGGCGCAAGCCGGTCGACCGGGCGCGGTCACGATCGCCACCAACATGGCTGGCCGAGGCACCGACATCGTGCTGGGCGGCAACCCCGAGGCGTTGGTCGAGGAGATGCTGCGCGACAAGGGCATCGACCCCGCCGAGGCGACCGATGAGGACCGCAACAGGGTGCTCGAAAGTGCCCGGGCGCTGTGCAAAGACAACGCTCGGAGAGTCGTCGAGGAAGGCGGGCTTGCCGTTATCGGCACGGAAAGGCACGAGTCGCGCCGTATCGACAATCAGCTTCGAGGCCGCTCAGGCAGGCAGGGGGATCCGGGTCTTTCGCAGTTCTACTTGTCGCTCAGCGACGACCTCATGCGTCTCTTCGGAGGGAACCGCATGGACCGCATCTCGTCGATGATGGAGCGGACCGAGATACCGGACGACTTGCCGATTCAGGCCGGCCTCGTTAGCAAGGCGATCGAGAGCGCGCAGCGTCAGGTCGAGGCGATGAACTTCGCTGCCAGGAAGCACGTCCTCGAGTATGACGATGTGATGAACAAACAGCGCGAGGTGATCTACGGGGAGCGCAACCGGATTCTCGACGGCAAGGACCTCCACGGTGGCGTCGAGGAGATGATCGAGGAGACGGTGACATCCGGAGTGCTCCAATTCTGTCCGGAGCGCACATACTCCGAGGAGTGGGACTGGGACGGACTTGCCGCGTGGGCGAGCGAACTGGCTGGTCTCGGCGACATCGTCGCTAGGCTCAAGGGGACCTCCGACAACCCACACGAGATAGCCTCCGAGATCGCGGAAGCCGCCATGCGAGCGTACATGTCGAAGGAGGAGGATCTCGGCCCGGAGGCACTCCGCGAGCTCGAGCGGCAGGTCATGCTCCGCGTGATCGACACGCGGTGGATGGACCACCTCCTCGACATGGACTACCTCAAGGAGGGCATCGGGCTTCGCGCGGTCGGACAAAGGAACCCGCTCGTCGAGTACAAGCAGGAGGCTTACGAGCTGTTCGGGGCCTTGGTCGAGAACGTCAAGGAGGACTTCCTTCGCACGATCATGCACATCGAGGTGATTCGGGAACCGGCGCCCGCCGCGCCCATGCGTGACGTCAGCTACTCGGCTCCCTCGGAGCAGACCATATTCGCGGGTGCGATCGAGGCGGCCGCAGCTGCCGGTCCGTCCGGACCCTCTCCCGATTCTATCGCTGCCTCCGCCGCCATGGCCGGCGGCAAGGCGGTGGCCGCCACCATGGTCAAGGACAAGCAGGACCCCTGGGCCGATGTGGGTCGCAACGACCCGTGCCCGTGCGGCAGTGGCAAGAAGTACAAGAAGTGCCACGGAGTCAACGCTTGAGCCTAGGCGGCGGCGCGTCCCCGGGGAGGTCCGTTCGGGGAGGCGCTCCTCGGCGGACTTCCCTCTGACCCCTTGGACTAGACCATGACCATAGAAGACGTCGGACCACAGATAACGCAGCTCAGAGAGCGTGTCGTTCGCATGGGCGAGTACCTCCGCCTCGACGCGAAACGCGAGGAGATCGAGCGCCTGGAGGCGTTGGCCTCCGAGCCGGGCTTCTGGGACGAACCGCAGCGCGCGCAGCGCATAATGGCCACGGCGGGCGAGCTCCGCGACGAGATCACCGAGTACGAGGCGATTCGCGCCGAAGTCGATGACGCCGATGTCGCAAACGAGCTCGCGGTGGCCGAGCAGGACGAAGAGCTGGCGAGTGAGGCGCAACGCAGGGTCGCCGACACACTGAAGCGCATCGACGAGCTCGAAGTCGGGACGTGGTTTGTCGGCGAGTTCGACCACAACGACGCGATCATCACGATCGTGCCGGGCGCTGGTGGGCTGGAGGCGCAGGATTGGGCCGAGATGCTCCTGCGCATGCTGACTCGCTACGCCGAGTCAAAGCGCTGGAAGGTCGATCTGCACGACGCGCCGGCTGGCGTCGAGCTCGGCATCGATCGCGCCGTGTTCACGGTGCACGGCCGCAACGCCTACGGGATGCTCCAGTCCGAAGCAGGCGTCCACCGACTGGTGCGCATCAGCCCTACCGACGAGAAGAAGCGCAGGCAGACGACGTTCGCTGGCGTCGAGGTACTACCGGTGCTGCCGGAAGACGTCGACGTCGAGATCAAGGACGAGGACTTGCGGGTCGACGTGTACCGCTCGTCCGGACCCGGCGGCCAGTCGGTCAACACGACGGACTCGGCGGTCCGGATCACACACGTGCCTTCAGGCATCGTCGTCACGTGCCAGAACGAGAAGAGCCAGCTCAAGAACAAGGAAACCGCGATGACGATTCTCCGTGCTCGGTTGTATGAGCAGGAGAAGGCGAAGCGGGAAGCGGAGCTCAACGAGCTGCGAGGCGAGAAGCGGGAGATCTCCTTCGGCAGCCAGATCCGCAACTACGTCTTGTACCCGTATCGCATGGTCAAGGACTTGCGCACCGGCATCGAGACTGGGAACGTGGACGCGGTTCTTGACGGCGGGCTGGATGAGTTCGTCGTCGGATTCCACAGATGGCGCGTGCATCAGGCTGGCGAGCAGGTCGCGAGCGCCCGAGTCGCCGAGGGCGATGAGTAGTGCGTCCGAAGGCAGACCTGCACACCCACACCGTCGCCTCCGGGCACGGCTACTCTACCGTCGCCGAGCTCGCCGACTCGGCACGAGCGCGCGGTCTGGAACTGATCGCCATCACGGATCACGGTCCAGGATGTCCGGGCGGCGCGCATCCGTATCACTTCTGGAATCTCAAAGCGCTCCCAGCCGTGCTCGGTGGGGTTCGGCTGCTCAAGGGAGTGGAGGCGAACGTCACCGACTCGGACAACGGCCTCGACCTGTCCGACGAGCTCCTGGAGGTCCTCGACCTGGTCGCGGTCGGATTCCATCCGGAGTCGGGCTTTGACGATGCCGACGAGGCTCGCAACACGGAGGCGCTGCTCCGCGCGATGAGGAATCCGCTGGTAGACATGGTGACCCACCCCGGAAACGGCAACTACCCGGTCGACATGGATGCGATCGTGGCGTGTGCACTGGAGCGCAACGTCATCCTCGAACTCAACGACTTCACCTTCGCGGGCGTAGGCTCCCGGAAGGGCTCGGAGGCGCGAGAGCGCGAGTTCGCGCACGCGGCGTCTGCGGCCGGAGTCCGGGTGGCCATCAACTCCGACGCGCACTTCCACTTGCACGTCGGGATGCTGACCGAGGCGCTGCAAGTCGCCGAGGAGATCGGGCTGGCCGAGGAGAACGTGGTCAACCTCGACGCCGATACCGTGCTAGCCTACCTCCTAAGCCGTCGCCCGAGACCGCGCCTCGAGGTGGGCGGCATCTGGTGATCGCGCTCGCGCCCGACCGCACGAGAGGAATGAAGCATGGAAGCGCCGGTCAAGAAGATCGCCCGTACCGCTCAGCGGATGCGGCGCGACATTATCGAGATGCTCGCGGAAGCGGGGTCGGGTCACCCCGGCGGCTCGCTGTCCGCGACTGACATCGTCGCCGTCCTCTTCTTCCACCTCATGAACCATGACGCGTCCTGGCCCGAGCGCCCAGACAGGGACCGTTTCGTCCTATCCAAGGGGCACGCCGCGCCGGTGCTGTATGCGGCGCTCGCCGAGGCCGGGTACTTCGGCCGGGAGCATCTCTCGACCCTTCGCAAGCTCGGCTCCATGCTTCAAGGCCATCCGGACTCGAGCAAGACTCCGGGCGTCGAGGTGTCGACCGGTTCGCTCGGACAGGGTCTCGCGATCGCGAACGGCATCGCGCTCGCGCTTCGACTGGACGGCAACGAGGACCCGCGCGTCTTCTGCCTGCTCGGGGACGGGGAGCTCCAGGAGGGAGAGGTGTGGGAGGCGGCCATGTTCGCGGCGCACCATGACCTCAGCAACGTCATCGCGTTCGTGGACCACAACGAGCTGCAGATCGACGGGGCGTGCACCGACGTGCTGTGCCTCGGAGATATCGCGGTGAAGTTCAGCGCGTTCGGCTGGCGGGTGTTCGCGTGCGACGGCCACGACATCCGCGACCTCATCGATACCGCGGAGCAGGCGACGCAAGCCGCCAGGGCGCATCGCTCTCCCGCCGTGGTCGTGTGCCGAACCGTCAAGGGCAAGGGCGTCTCCTTCATGGAGAACGCGGTGGAATGGCATGGCAAGGCGCCGAACGCCGAGCAGAAACGCGCCGCGCTCGCCGAACTCGGGTTTGGGGAGGAGGCGCGATGAGCGAGAAGCGCGCGACCAGAGAGGCGCTCGGGGCTACCCTCATCGCACTGGCCGCCGAGGGCGTCGACGTTGTCGTCGTGGAGGCCGACCTGTCAAAGTCCACGACCACCAGCTCGTTTGCGGAGGTCTTTCCGTCACGCTTCTTCAACGCCGGCGTGGCCGAGCAGAACATGATGGGTACCGCCGCGGGGCTCGCCGCAGCCGGCAAGGTGGCGTTCACCGGCTCCTTCGCGGTTTTCGCGACCGGCCGCGCGTACGACCAGGTACGCAATACGATCTGCTACTCGGGACTGAACGTGAAGCTCACGCCGACGCATGCGGGCATCACGGTCGGCCCCGATGGTGGGAGCCATCAGATGCTCGAGGACATAGCGCTGATGCGCGTGCTGCCCGGCATGAGGGTGCTCGTCCCCGCCGACGTCCACGCGGCGGCCGGTGCGATACGCGTCGCGGCGACAACGCCCGGGCCGTTCTACGTCCGGCTAGGCCGCGCTCCGCTCGCGAGCGTGTATGCCGAGGGCTACGAATTCGAACTCGGGCGTGCGACGGTCCTGCGCGAGGGGAGCGACGTCACGCTCGCCGCCTGCGGCGTGATGGTCGAGCGCGCGCTTGAAGCCGCCGATGCGCTGATCGCCGAGGGCATATCCGCCGAGGTCGTCGATGTCGCCACGATCAAGCCCATCGATGCGGACACGCTGGCGGATTCAGCCGCTAGGACGGGTGCTGTGGTCGCATGCGAGGAGCACTCGATCGTCGGCGGCCTGGGTTCGGCTGTCGCGGAAGTGCTCGGAGAGCGCGCCCCGGTTCCCTTCCGGCGCGTGGGCGTGCGCGACGTCTTCGGCACGTCCGGCGAGGCCGAGGAGCTCATGCGCCACTTCGGCCTTACCGCCGAGAACATAGCGGACGCAGCGAAGGAAGCGGTCTCGGCGAAGCGCTAGCCGAGTCGGACTGTTGTGGCGATGTCGTGGATTCGCCACATTCGCCACAGCCCAACGCCCCGTGTGGCCGCCGTTTTGCTACCATTACCCGTTGGGAACGTGACAGTTCATCCAATGACTCATCGCAGCCGATGCAGTTCGACGTCGCACTAGGGGATGTGGTTCACCGAATGATCGCGATGCAGAACGTCAGCAAGTCGTACGGGCCGGACAAGCCGGCGCTCGCTGATGTGGATGTTGAGATCGGGCAGGGAGAGTTCGTCTTCCTGGTCGGTCATTCCGGCTCCGGCAAGTCCACCTTCATCAAGCTCCTCCTACGCGAGATCGGACCCAGCACCGGCCGTATAGTCGTAGCCGGGCAGGACTTGGAGAAGATGAAGAACTGGAAGGTGCCCTACCTGCGCCGAAACATCGGCTGTGTCTTCCAGGACTTCAAGTTGCTGCCGAACAAGACCGCGTACGAGAATGTGGCGTTCGCGCTGGAGGTCATCGGCAAGTCCAAGCACGTCGTGCGCACTCAAGTGCCCGAGGTGCTGCGTCTGGTCGGCCTGGAGGACAAGACGGAAAGTTACCCGGATGAGCTTTCGGGCGGAGAGCAGCAGCGCGTCTCCATCGCGAGAGCTTTCGTCAACAGGCCGCCGCTACTGCTTGCCGACGAGCCGACGGGGAACCTCGACCCACAGACCTCGCTCGGCATCATGAGCCTCCTTTCTCGCATCAACAAGACGGGGACGACCGTGCTCGTCGCCACGCACGACCGCGAGATGGTGGACTCGATGCGAAGGCGCGTCATCGCGCTCGAGAATGGCCGCATCATTCGCGACCAGCACAGAGGGGTGTACGGCTATGGCGATTGATGTCGGCTACTTCGCGCGCGAGGCGGTCGTCAACTTCCGCCGTAACTGGGTGATGAGCCTCGGCGCGGTCATCACCATATACCTCTCGTTGCTGCTGGTGGGCGTGTCGGTGGCCACCGGCGTGGTCGTCACCAACATCGTCAAGGACATCGAGGCGAAGGTGAGCATCCAGGTCTTCGTCAAGGATGGCGCCGCCGAGGGTGACCGGGAGGCGCTGCAGAACGCGATAGCCTCGGACCCGCTGGTCAAGGGCGTGAAGTACACCACGAAGGAGCAGGCCCTCGAGAAGTTCCGCACCGAGACCATGAAGGGCAACGAGGAGATCGTCGATCAGCTGGAGGGTAACCCGCTTCCCGCCTCGCTCGATGTCGATCTGAAGGACCCCCGCGAGGTCGAGGCGATGGTGAGCCGCATCAAGGCGCATCCGGCGTTCATGAAGGTGATCGACCGGCCCGACAACCCGGAGAAGTCGCTCAACTACGGACAACGCACGGTAGAGCGGCTGTTCGCACTGACGCGGATCATCCGCTACGTTGAAGTCGCTTTCATCGTCATGCTGGCGGGAGTCAGCTTGATCTTCATCAGCAACACGATTCGCCTGGCCATCTACGCCAGGCGGAAAGAGATCGGCATCATGCGCCTGGTGGGCGCGTCCAACTGGTTCATCCGCACCCCGTTCCTGCTCGAAGGCGTCATCCAGAGCATGATCGGCGCGGGACTTGCGATTCTGACCCTTGCCCTGGCGCAGGCGACCGTAATGCGGAGAGTTGGCCAGGAGCTGCCGTTCCTACCCGTAGGGATAGAGACGGCGGACACGGTACGGATCGCGGCGATACTGATTCTCGGCGGAGTTGTGATCGGTCTCATGGGATCCGGTTTCGCGCTCCGCCGATACCTCAAGGTGTGAGGCCGCCTACTCCCACAGGGCGGCCCCTGGCCCGATCGGGCCGAAGGGACTGGTGAATCCAAAGATGCAACGCGTCGTACGGTACGCGGTCTACGCGGCGGTCACGCTTGCGCTCACGGGCATGGCGTTCGTGGGCGGGATGTTCTTCGAGCGGCTGGATCCGCTGTCGTTCACGGTGCCCGTGATCGAGAACTCGCCGACCGACCTCACCGGCTCGCTGAGTGAGGTGCGCAATGTCATCGATGCCGAGGCACTGCGTCCCTCATCGGAGGAATCGATGACGGCCGGGGCCATCCAGGGGCTCCTGAACGCGCTCGACGATCCCTATGCGATCTACTTCGACGCCATGCACTACCAGTATTTCAGCGAGCAGACGGACGGCGAGTTCTACGGGATTGGGATCACCATCACGGCGAAGGACGGCGTGCCTACCGTCGTGACCATCATCGAGAACACCCCGGCCGAGGCGGCCGGTCTGAAGCCCGACGACGTCATCGTCGGCATCGACGGCATCAAGCGCGCGAAGTGGGATCTGGAGGAGGTCGTCACGCGTGTGCGTGGCCCCGAAGGGACCGCCGTGAAGCTCGATGTCGCCCGGAAGGGCCAGTCAAAGCCGCTGACGTTCACGATCAAGCGCGCCAAGATCGACGTCCCGAACATCACCACGAGGATGGAAGGCAAGGACATCGGCTATATCCGGCTCTTCAGCTTCAACGCCAAAGCCGCCGATGACTTGCGTGCGGCGATACGGGAGTTGAGCGACAAAGGGGCCAAGGGTTTCGTCCTTGACCTGCGCGACAACCCGGGTGGCCTGCTTCCCGAGTCGGTGGACGTCGCGTCGCTTTTCGTCTCCGACGGAGTGATCGTGCGTGTGGAGGAGCGGGACAAGCCCGAAGAGGAGTATCGCGCCAAGGGCAAGATTGCGACCGACAAACCACTGGTGGTGCTCGTCAACGAGAACTCGGCCTCGGCCAGTGAGATCGTGGCGGGCGCGCTGCAGGACTATGCCAGGGCGGTCCTGGTCGGTCAGACCTCGTTCGGCAAGGGCAGCGTGCAGACGGTGCGCAGGCTCAGGAACGGCGCGGCGATGAAGTTCACCATCGCGCACTACCTCACTCCGAAGAAGCGCGAGATCGACGGAAAGGGCATCGTGCCGGACGTTGTAGTGAAGATGGACCCGGCCGATGAGGCTGACGAGAAGACGGACGTGCAGCTCAAGAAGGCGATTGAGGTACTAAGAGCGAAGCTCTAGGAGCGCCCGGCCCCGCCCCGTCGGATCGACTACTGCTCCTCTTCGTCCTCATCGTCGTGGACGACGAAGGACCCCGATCCGAACGCCTCGCCCTCAAGCAGGTGCATGACCCCGCGCTCTTCCACCCGAGAATCCGCATCGTCGGTCGGCTCCAGGCGCAGCTGGAAGCCATCGCCGAAGAGCTCGAACTTGCACGAGCCGGACTCGTCGGTCTCGAACGTGAGATAGCGGAAGCTCATGACGTTGAGGAAGAGACACCCGTTCACGAGGATGGTGGAGGACTCGTGGTCCGCCATGAGCTTGACCAAAGCCGCCCGGCCTGTGTCCAGGAGCTGGCCGTCAACGGTGTACGTGAACGCAAAGCCCTCGAGGGTTTCGAGGGCTCGAACCATATCGCGCGGGTGTGTGACCGTTCCTGTCCCTACGAGACAAGGCGTCAGTCTTGGCAGATTCTCCATGCACTCTCCGGTCCTGGCGGGGAACGACCGATCCTGAACCCATTCTAGCATCCAGCGCGCACGGGCAGTGACGGATAGGGGCGCATGAGCGCGTGGTCGTGTGCGCGCCGCGTACCCGGAGAAGGACGAAGTGCGGTACCGTGATTCCAGCCGAGGGGCACACGGGAGGCGAATTGAGGCTCGAGAAGCGAGTACTGAGGACCCTGCGGAAGGCATCGCGGCCGATGACGACCGCCGATCTGCTCGAAGCACTCGGCACGGCGGAGGACGCGGGCAAAGTAGAGCACATTGCCGAGGCGCTCGCTCGCTCCGGAGCCGCGGTTCGCACCGCGGACGGACGCTTCTTCGGCCTCAGAGAGCGCGGGCTCATCGTCGGAACGATATCGATCAATCGCAGGGGCTACGGTTTCGTGAAGTACCCGGCAGGCGATGTGTACGTTACCGCTCGAGACACGAACGGCGCCATGCATCGGGACGTGGTGGGTGTCCGCCTGAATCCAGGTCGCTCTCCTCAACGCGGACGCTCGGGCGAGGTCGTGCAGATACTAGAGCGAGCGAACACCGAGGTCGTCGGCCGATTCGAGCAACGAGGCAGAATCGGCATAGTAGTTCCCAGCGACCAGCGTCTCAAGGGCGACGTCATCGTCCCGGTGCAAGAGGATGGCGCACCTCGGCAGGGCGACATCGTGGTCGCGAGGTTGACGGCGTACCCGTCGAAGGGGAGAGCCGCACAGGGGATCATCGCCGAGGTGCTCGGCAGGCCGGATACTCCTGGCATCGAGGTCGAAATCATCATCCGGGAGCATGGCTTGCGCACTACCTTCCCCGCCGATGTCCTGGACGAAGCGAACGCGCTACAGCTAGACGCGCAAGCCGAGCTGGCAGCGGGTCGCGAGGACGTGCGCGGGTGGTTCACGGTCACGATCGACCCGGTCGATGCGAAGGACTTCGACGACGCCATCACTCTGGAGAGACGCAAGGGCGGTTGGCGGCTTGGTGTCCACATCGCCGACGTGTCCCACTACGTCCCGTGGGACAGCGAGATCGACCTGGAAGCGCGTCAGCGCGGGACATCCGTATACCTTGTAGACCGCGTCTTGCCCATGCTGCCCGAGCATCTCTCCAACGGCCTTTGCTCACTGAAGCCGAACGAGGACCGGCTCTCCTTCTCGGTGGTCATGGACCTCGACCGCAACGGGAGGGTGGAGGATTACCGGCTATTCCCCTCGGTCATGCGATCAGACCGACGCTTGAACTACGACGAGGTGGACGAGTGGCTCGAGTCCGGTGCTTTCCCTGACGAACAGATGAGGTTGCTGCTGAAGGAGCTCGCACGCGTTGCCGAGGTCCTGGGCAAGCGAAGGACCTCGCGCGGCGGTCTCGACTTCGACACGGTGGAGGCCAAGGTAGAGCTGGACGAGCAGGGCAGGCCGCTCGGAGTGCGCCTGCGGCAGCGGACGGTCGCCACAAACATGATCGAGGAGGCGATGATACTCGCCAACGAGGTCGTCGCGAGTCACATGGCGCGGGAGCAGGCGCCCATGGTGTTTCGCATACACGAAGAACCCGATCCCGACGCCCTCGACGAGGTCGCCGTCATCCTGGCCGAGTTCGACTACCCGATCAAGGACGTTCACGGGGCGGATCCCATGACGTTCCAGCGCATCGTGAGCTTCGCCCACGATCGGCCTGAGAAGCTGCTGATCAACTCGCTCCTGCTTCGCGCCTTGCAGCGAGCGCGCTACGTCGACTACCTTGACGCTCATTTCGGTCTGGCCTCGGAGGCGTACACGCACTTCACGAGCCCCATCAGGCGTTATCCCGACCTGATAGTCCACCGGCTGTTGCGGGCGCAGCTGACTGGGGCGCTGGATGAGGAGCCGACGGCGTCCGCTGCCGATGACCTCGGATGGCTCGCCGACCACTGTTCCACGACCGAACGTGAGGCCGAGGACGCCGAGGACCAGTCCACGCATGTGAAGCTGGTCGAGCTGATGGGCGAGCACATCGGCGAAGTCTTTTCCGGCATCATCACCGGAGTCGCGCCGTTCGGCCTATTCGTGCAGCTGGAAAACACCGCCGAGGGGCTCGTCCACGTGACCGCCCTCGCCGACGACTACTACAAGCTGGACGCGGAGCGCTTCCTGCTGTACGGCGAGCGCTCCGGGCACCAGTATCGTCTCGGACAGGGGGTCGCGGTGCGCATCGTCGGCACGAATGTCTCCGAGCGCAGGATAGAGATGGAAATCGCCTGACCCGCTCGATGCTAGCAGGAGGACGCGGAGAGTAGCGACCGCGCCGGTGTCCGCTGGTAGACTGTGCACGACATGCGTGCGAACCGAGGAGCGGTGAATGCGCAACGAAGCACTGAAGTTCTTGCGGCGGCTGGTCGAGGCCCCCTCGCCCTCCGGCTATGAGCAGCCCGCGGCCAATGTGTTCCGCGAGTACGTGCGGGACTTCGCCGATGACGTGAGCACCGACGTCATGGGCTCCGTGCATGCCCGCGTGAAGGGCACATGCGGAGCGCCTCCCGTCATGTTGGCTGGCCATATGGACGAGATCGGGTTCCTCGTCAACTACATAACCTCCGAGGGATACCTGACGCTCAAGCCGGTCGGTGGCATCGACTCCCACCTGCTGCCGGGCAAGCGCGTACACGTCCACACCCGGAAAGGGCCGATTCTCGGCGTGCTGGGCAGGATGCCGATCCACCTGCTAGAGGAAGACGAGCGCAAGCAGGTCGTGAAGCTGCACAAGATGTTCGTCGACCTCGGCATGCCTGCCGACGACGTCAAGAAGCGCGTTCGCGTCGGGGACGCGGTCACCTTCAGCACGGGTTTCGAGAAGCTAGGCAAGAGCATGGCGGTATCGCGCGGGTTCGACGACAAGGTCGGCGCGTGGGTCGCCGCCGAGGTGGTGCGCCGCGTGAGGGAGGCCGGCGGCGCTCCGGGCGACGTGATCGCGGTCGCCACCGCGCAGGAGGAAGTGGGCCTTCGCGGGGGAATCGCCTCGGCGTACTCGGTGGACGCCGCCGTAGGCATCGCCGTCGAGGTGGGACATGCCACCGACTACCCGGACGTCGACAAGCGCCGACATGGAGATATCCGGTGCGGCTCGGGGCCGATCATCGCACGGGGCGCGAACATCAACCCCGTCGTATTCGAACGCTTGGTTCAGGCCGCCGAGGCGGACAAGATTCCGTACCAGGTTGATGCGGAGCCCCGTGCCACCGGCACCGACGCGAACCCGATGCAGATAGCACGAGGCGGGAAGGCTGTCGGCCTTGTGAGCGTGCCGCTGCGATACATGCACACGCCGACCGAAGTGCTCTCGCTAGAGGATCTCGAGCGCACTGCGGCTCTCGTGACGGGGTTCGTCATGCGGCTAGACGATGGAGTGGACTTCACGCCTTGACGATCTCGTGCGGCGAGAAGACGAAGTCGGACTCCGTCGCGGCCACGTAGTTGAAGAAGTCGCACCGCAAGCAGTTCCCCAGCTTCAGTGCTTGGCTCCCCTGTATCTC
>JBBILP010000004.1:0-19039 GCA_037444885.1 Actinomycetota bacterium
CCCAGATGGAAAGAGGAGGTGGAGGCATCCGAGTTCGAGTACATTGATTGTGAGTCAACGAATCAGTCCCTCGAGTACCTCTTATTCTGAGGCATCACGGGGCCGCTTCCAAGAACGACGGGCGGCAACCCTCCGGTCACCGCCCCCGAAGCGATCCCGCTATGCGCGCCGGCTACCCCCTCTTGCCGCCCGCCTTGAGCTGGGCCTCGGCCCGGTTGAGGTCGCGGATGCACTCCTCGTACTCGGGTCCGTCGTCGCCCGGCAGGCGACGAATGGGACGCCTGGGAGGCGCCCCATTCGTCTGACGCGCTGGCTGCCGCCAAACCAGCAGACCGCGCCGCTCGTCTACCTCGTCTTGCCGCCGCCCTTGCCGCCCACGGCGCTCAGAGCGTAGTTCTTGGCGTTCGTCGCGAACGTGGCGGCCGCCTTCATCTCAGCTGAGAACTCAGCCGGATTGTGGAAGCCCATGCTGTTCTCGGAGACACATAGGTTCTCCCAGCGCAAATGAGCCTTCCGATACTCGTCGCACGCCAGCTTGATCTTCGCCTGGTCGGCTTTCGGGTCGTCCTTGGCGGCCTTGATGGCCTTCATCGCGTCGAGGAGCTGCGTCTGCACACTGAGTCCCATCGAGTAGTTGCCGTCCTGGATCTGGTAGGCCTTGTTCTTCATGCGGGCAAGGTTGCCGCCGTGGCAAGCGCCGCACGGCACTATGATGCCGTCCTTGTTCAGCTTCAGCCCGAACGCAGTCGCGAACGCCTTGACGGGCTCCGCCTCCATGTACTTGTTCGGCGAAGCCATCCAGTGGCTCGTGAACTTCGTGCCGTCGGACTTCTCGACCGTCGGCATGTGGCACGTGTAGCAGCCCGCACCGTTTTCGTAGTGGCGGCTGTTCCAGTAGAATTCCGCCTCCGGATGCTGGCTCTTTATGAGCGGCTCAAGGAGCGGATACGTGTAGCCGGAGACGTAGTACTGCGGTGATAGCGGACTCGAGAGTGCCCCCGTCCCGTGCCTCCAGTCCATGGTGTAGGGGCCTGGATACGTGCTCCAAGCCGGGAACTCGGCCATGTAGACGCTCTCGAGCTCCCGGACCTTCTTCCACGGGAAGTAGTCGCGGTTGATCGTGTCGATGCCTGACCGGCCGCAGACGTACTCGACGTGGCACTGGGCGCACAAAGCCGTCGCCTTCTCTGCGTTGAGCGCGGTCCCGGGGTCGAACGCGTACGTCTTGGTCGCCGCGTACGGGTTCACACCGAGCCGCGACATCATGTACTTCTGGGAGCTTCTGATGATCCTGAAGCCGACGGGGTTCCCCCGCGCATCCTTGCCGACCCTATGCGGGTCGTGACAGTGGTTGCACCCATTGCCGGAGTCTATCGTCTTCGCCCCGGCGGGCAGCCCATCGACTGTGAGCGCATACAGCGCCGACCAGGGCCAGGTAACGTCCTTGGTCGCCCCAGCGAGATCGTAGCTGGAGTACTTCGTTCCGTTCGGCAGCGTCACTACTACGCGCACTTCGTGGTTCTTGGGAGTCCCAACGGTCGTCCGGTACGTCGACATGGTGACCTTCGTCCCGGCGGGTACCGTGACGGTCGCTGCCATGTGCCCGCCTTTGACCGCCACGTCATTCTGGATCGTCCGGACTTGGCCGCTATCCCAGTAGTAGGCGACCTTGGTGGCCTTGCACTGCAGGCACACGTCGAACTTGCCTCGCGCGACGTCATAGTGGTCCTTGAGCATCACGTTGTGTGACCGCTCTTCCAGGTACTCCCGAACGAAGCCGTGGCCGTCGACGGTGGAGTTGTAGTACGCGAAGTCATTCGTCTTGGGCCAGTGCGACGGCGACCCGCCATACCTCGTCTTGAAGCTGTCTCCATACGTGTACGTGCCGTACTGGTCCGGGTGGCAGCCCGCACACGCCTCCAGCTCGAAGCGCACCTTCGGCTTGACCTGCTTGGTCGGATCATCGAGGTGCCCCTGCGTGCCTGGGTGGCAGTCGTCGCACAACATCTGCGCGTGGGCCGACACGCCCATGTAGCTCACACGCTCGGAGTGGCAGCCGCCCGCAGTGCCCGAGCAGACATCGTTCACACCCGGGCTCGCCGACACAGTTCCACTGCTGATGACTAGTGTCACGATTCCCGCGAGGACGAACAGCGCGAACGCCGCCTTCCTCCAGTGTCGAGCGATCATGATCGTTCACCTCCCTCCTTTGCCAACTCAACGCGCGATCTGACAGAAGGGGGCTTTCGAGAGAGCGAGGCCTGCATTTGTTCTTGGAGCCTGCGCCGCCGGCACGGCGCGTCACGCTACCACACTTGCGTCAACGGCGAACGCCTCTTCGGAGCCTTCCCCTCACGATCTTCCTCCCGCGCGTCTGCCTCTCTTGTGATACCCATGACAAGCGTGGCCGTCACGGCGTGACGGAAGGGTCTCAGGCCTTGGGGAGACGCCGAAGCTGGACCCGTCGGCGCAAGCCGCTTGGGCTGCTCCAACCGCACTTGACTGTCCGTCCTGGGTGCCATGTCATGCTGCGCGATATCGACGCCTCCCCAGACTTCGACACCGCGCGAAGCCAACGCTGCCCACCGTTCGGCATGTGCGCCCCCCTTACCCCGAGCGCCAAGTCAACAGCCCGCCTGGCATCGGAGTGTCTGGACCAGGGCAACAGCGGATGTACGGGCAGAGGAGTCTTGCCGTGGTGACGCAAAGACCGCGGGCGTGGCTAGAAGAGCTTGTGGATGTCGTCGATCGCGCTCTCGGCGTGCTCCAGTAGCCAGTCCTCGAGAGACAGGTACAAGGTCGGAGTGAAGACGAATCCCATGGACTGCGTGAGAGAAACCAGCTCGTCCAGCAAGGTTTCGTGCTTCCACAGAAGCTCAAGGGCTTCCGGATGAAGGATGTCGTCACCCTGCGGGATGCTTTTCAGAAAGACGTTGCCCGTATCGCTCGTCCAGATGATGACGTCGTAGCAGAAGTTGCCATCGCCGAGTACGAGGAGCTTGAACAGCCCGCCCGAGTCCCAGAAGACCCGCTCCCAGGCGCTTCGGTTCTTGCGCAGGTTGTGGACGCGGGCCAACATCGAGATCTCTATCGGCATGGCGGTGGGAGCGGACGGTAGACTCGCGAGAACCTCGCGGATGTTGACCGCCGTTACGAGCGTCCGCTCGGGCATCTTGTCCCGGAGCATGGATAGAGCCAGATTGGCTTCGGCGGCGGAGCTTGAGTTCACAAGAACCGGAATGAGCCCCTGCTCGTCGTCTCGCTGAAGCTCGGCGAGTTGAGCGAGGCCTCTGGTGAGCGTGAGCACCTCGAACACCTTCTTCGGCAACGCAGGAACGGTCCACATCTGTTATCGGCAGGTTGAGCAGGCGCTCTGAGCTTCGCGGGGTCCCTTTCGGACGAAGCGCCGCACACCGGAGCGCAGTGGTAGGGTGAAGTCGCTGGACGGTCACGCCTCCCGCCCAGCGGTAGCTCGCTTCGCGCTAGGAGACGCACGTGTGCAAGTTCTGCATAGACCACGGCGACGGCACGAAGTGGTATCTCGAAGCCTCCAACTACGCCGAGGAGCTGCTGGGCGACGCGACGAGACGCGAGTACATCGTTGACTTCGTGCGGCACTTCGATCGCAATCGCACGCGCGCGCTGTTGGGGGCCGAGGTCGCGAACGCGCTTCCCGGGCCGCTACGAAGGGCGGCGCTGGGCTGGTTCACCCGCAGGATGACCGCGGTGCACTTCGGCCAGCCGATCCCGATCGAGGACTGCGAGCGCGTCTTCGACCTCGCCACCAGCATCGTTCGCGTACCGTGCCCCTGCCGCACGTTCGCCGGCCGCCCCGAGCAGGGATACTGCCTCTTCGTCACGGCCGTACCCGCTCCCGAGCTGCTGGAAGCGGGGTTCGCCGACTACCGCTTCGGACCGGACGTCTCGGCTTTCGAGCGACTCAGCAAGCCCCAGGCGATGAACCTCCTACGGGCCTGCGAGAACCAGGGTCTGATGCACTCGCTGTGGACGTTCCTGACCCCGTTCGCCGGTGCGATCTGCAACTGCGACCTGGACTCAGGCTGCATGGCCATGCGCCTATCGATCGCCGAGGGCATGAAGATCATGTGGCGCGGCGAGTACGTCGCGACACTGCACCGTGAAGCCTGCCGTGGCTGCAACGAATGCGTCGAGCGGTGCCCCTTCGGCGCCTTGAGCACATCGAGGGCCGACGCCGACGTCGTCAGGCTCAACCAGCTGGAGTGCTGGGGTTGCGGCGTGTGCAGATCCGCGTGCCCCTGCGAGGCGCTCTCTCTTCTGCCGAGGACGTCAGTCCCCGCCGTCGCGGGACTCTGGTAGGAAGGCCGCGAGCGGAACAGCATGCGCGTGTCCCAGGGGTGAGAGCGGTGCTAGGGCCGTGCCCTGAGCCAACTCGAACCCGAGGCGCTCCACGATCTCGAGCTCCTGCTCTGTGTCCACGCCCGCTGCGGCGACAGTGAGGCCCTTGCGTTCGGCCAGATCCTTGAGTGCTGCCACGGCAGCGACATCCGCGCGTGACGTGGATGCCGCAAGCAACCGCAACACCGATCGAGCTAGAGTGATCTGCTGCACTGGCAGTTGCAGCAGCGCGGGACGGGCGGCGGTGCTGGTGTCCGCCTCTCCGAGCACGAACCAGCACCCGATGTCGCGGTACTTCATGATCCAGGCGGGCGCGGCCGAGGTCATGGTCGCCAACGCGGACTGCGTGACTTCGAAGCCAAGGCGATCGGAGTAGACTTCATGCTCCCCGAGAAGCGCTCGCACGTGATCGGGCAGCGAGCTGTCGAGCAGATCCATGCCGCCGAGCCGCAGGGCAACCCGCAGCGTCGGGTTCTCGGCCATCGCTCGCACGCTCTCGGCAAGCATCCATCGCGTCAGCCTACCCGAGACGCCGCCTCGCTCGGCGGCCGTGAGCAGCGCGTCATGCCCGGTGTCGTTTCCTTCCGCGAGCCTCACCCTGAGGGAGACGTCGCTGTAGGCCGCGCCGCGGTCCTCTAGGCGGAGCACAGGCTGCGCGCTGAGCGCAACCTCTCCCTGGCCGACTGCTCGGGACAGCTTCACCTGCAGGTTGGGCTCCTGCCCCGCCGCGCCCACCACAGCCCTCGCGAAGGCGACCGAACGGTGGATGCTCTCTTTCTCGTCCGTTCTGGGCGGCTCGGCAAAGCTGGCCGATATGGGGGCGACGCCGATGCTGACCGATATGGAGACCTTCTCGCCCCTGTAGCGGAAGATGTGCGAGCCGACGAGGGCGCGCAGCTCCTCGGCCACGCTCATCGCGCTCCCCACGTCCGCGTCAGTCAGCAGAATGGCGAACTCATCCCCACACACTCGCGCCACGAAGTCAGTCGGCTTGACCGACTTCTGCAGGACGGCGGCCAGCTCCCGGAGGATCGTGTCGCCGCCTTCGTGACCCAGGCGGTCGTTGGTTCGACCGAGATCGTCAACGTCGACGAAGAGGATGGCACCCGGCGTTCCGTGCGACGCCTCCTCCAGAACTCGCGTCATCTCCTCCTCGAGGGCGCGGCGGCTGTGCACTCCCGTCAGGGCATCGTGGGTCGACAGGAACGACAGGCGACTCCGCAGCCATCGCACCTCCGAGGTGTCCTCCACCGTGACGATCTGCACTTGTGCGCCGCCCGAGGCGTCGAAGACAGCCCCGAAGAGGGTGACCGAACGGTACGCGTCACCGGCGACTCGGACTCTGCAGTCCACCCGCAAGGCGACTCCATCCTGTCTCGCCCAGTTGCCCAGCTGCTCCACACGCTCGCGATCGTCCGGGTGGATGCGGCGCAGCCAGCCACGCCCGCTCATCGCTGCTCGGTCGACACCTAGAAGCCTGAGTGCGGCCTCGTTCACCCTGAGAAGAGCCCCCCTCGCGTCCAGGAGAAGCGCGGGTACCGGCAGGGCCGCAAACAGAGACTCCCGGCTGTTCGGGTCCTCGACCGTCTCGCCCCGCAAGATGCCTACACGCAGTTCGTCCGCGAAAGCCCAGGTGGCGAGCCGAGCCGCCTCTCGGTGCTTGGAGTCGGCGAAGGCCTCCACGGCGGCGTGCTCGAACGCCGTCACCACCGCTAGTCGTGGGTTCACATGAACCACGCTGCTTGCGGCTACTTCGCGGCCCAACTCGTCGACCGCCACGAGAGGCGGTTCACAGTCGGTCGCGCCCTCGCCCATGGTGGTCGACAGCGCCTCGGACAACGCCGCGTACACGCGGTCCAGGGACTCAGGCGGCGCAACCGAGCCGCCTCGAAAGCCGAGGATCTCCTGAAGGGTCGAGCGAAACAGCGGCAGCCCGCTCGGGAGGAGCCGGCGGCTCTCCTGCTGCAAGTGCTTGCGGGCACGCGGCACACAGCCTCCTCTGGATGAGAAGCATGAGGTGATTGTCGTCTCATCAGACGTATACCTGTGTGCCGTATGTCACGCTACCCGCGCGAGGTCTGAAGCGGCTACGACTTTTGGCTGGTCAGGCTACCTGAGCCCAGCCGTCCGGACTTCCCATCAGACCAAGGAGCGCGTACCACGGGCCGTCCTCGCCCCCGCGACTGAGTAGGTCGGTGAGGGCCTGGTGCGCACGCGCATGTCCCGATCCGCCGAGTACGGCACAAGCGGTGACGCGATCGCACTCCGTGTCGCCGCTGACCAGGCGACATAGCTCTTCGATTCCGGCGTCGCCGCTCGCGGCAAGGGCCTTCATAGCAGCCAAGTCCGTACTCGGATCCGCCGACAATGTCCGCAGCAGCGGCAGCGCCTCAGCTCGGAGAACGCGAAAAGCATGCGCGGCGGCGGCCGCACGCACCTCGGGCTCGGGATCACCTAGCAGCTCGAACATCACCGCCGCGCTCTCGGCGTCCTCGGCTAGCAGCAGCTCCGCGACCGCGACCCTGACCTGCCGCGGGCGTCCGCCCGACATCTGCTCGCGCGCCACCTTCGACGCCAGCGCGGAATCCAGCTTTCCGAGCGACCGCATAGCCGCCACCGCGATCTCAGGGTTGCCGTCGCCGCACGCTGCCTCGACGTCCTCAGCGAAGGCCGTCATGCGCATCTCGCCTAGCGCCCCGAGGGCCGCACATACGACCTCCGGCGCCTCGTCGTCCAGCACGGCGCTGACCAGCAAGGAGCCCTCCCGCCCGCCAGCGATCGCGAGGGAGTGCACCGCCGCGGCTCTGACGTCGGGGGAGGCATCCAGAACCAGCTGGTCGAGCACCTCCCTCGCGACTGCGTCAGAAGAGACGATAAGAGCCGCGGCAACGGCCGCGCGAACCGCGGGCGCCTCGTCGGCGGCCAGCGCCGCTGCGACCCTACGTGAGCGTTCGGACGCGAGGCCGACGCTCAAGGCCAACGCCTCACGCGCTGCTTGGCCCCCCGAATCGCAGAGCTTCTCCGCGATCTCGCCCAAGACCTCGTGCTCCCAAAGGCCAGGTACGTTTGCGAGCAGAGTGGCGGCGGCGGATGCGCGATAGCCCGTAGCCGCCCGCGCTTGCTTCGCGACCCGATCGACGTGCTCGGATATGTCCGTCCCCGCGAGGACCTGCGCTGAGGTCATCGCGACTTCAGGCACGTCATCCCCGAGCATCTCGATGATGTGGTCGATCTCATGACCCGGACCGATCGCCCCGACGGTCCTGACGGCTTCAGCCCTGACATCGGGATCGGCGTCGCGTAGAAACGGACCTACCCATCCGAGATCCTCGGCACATCCTATCTCGCGAATAGCCCGAAGGGCACCGCGCCTGACCGCAGCCGGGTGCCTGCCCAGCGCGGAGGCGCGTGCCCTGAGCTGCTCCACATGTGTGCCTAGGTAGTCGACGGCGGCATCTGCCGCGACGGGATCGCATAGCGCCAGCATCACGCTGGAGACGCAATCATCGTCGGCCACCCAGGTGGCGACACGAATCGCGTGCCTGCGCAACGTGCCACCGCGCCCTATGGCGTCCGCGAGCTCCAGCGCAAGCGCTTCGGTGTCCTCGTGGCGAAGAACGAATCTCAATGCCTCGGCGAGGCCGGAGAGCTCCGGGCGCAGACTCTCGATGATCGTACCCGCGATGTCTATGAACAGCGCCGAGGGGTACCGGCCATCCACGGCTGCCCGCAGAAGGGGCAGGATCGCGCGGGGATCGCGAATGGCCCCGAGTGCCGCCGCGGCACAGCCACCAACAACCGGGTCGTCCAGCCACTGGATCAGTGTGGAAACGTCGTTCGAGCCGCCGAACGCCTCCCGCAAAGCCTTGGAGTCGTCTCGTTCGGTCGGCATTGTGGTCTCCTAGCAGATGAGGAACGCACGCGCGCCGGTCGGCTCGACCACCGACCGGCCGCGCGTCGTTACACCCGTTCGCGCGAACTGCGGTCCACTTGAGCAAGGACGCTCGTGGATCACGCCATTGGCAGAGCCGGGGACCTTCGCGAAGTGCTGCCTGGGGAGGAGCTGGACATGCACCGGACACCGCGTTGTCGGGTCACAGCCGGCACTTCGCCTGGAATTCACCTCTGCCACCGTCCTTCGTGCGAACGTTCCTTCGAACCTGCCTACCGTTCGAACCTTCGGGGGGTTCGAGAGCGACTCTCGATTCTCGTCACCGTCGCTCGATTACAGTGAACGGCTCAGTGCGGCAAGGCCGCCATGGGAGGTTCGGAGGCGTGACTGGCCAAAAGGCCACGCGAAGGACGGCCGGAAGTACTAGTACTTTTGGGCCGCGATGCGAAGACGAAGAAGACGCCACGCGTTCCGGTGTAGCGATCTGCGGGGAGGCTGCGCTAGCGCCTAGAGCTTGACGATTCCTCTGCGCAAGGCCTCGGTCACCGCCTGACTGCGGGATGACGCGCCGAGCTTGCCGAACGCACTGTGCAGATGGTTCTTGACGGTGCTCTCAGACAGGCCGGAGTTGGACGCCACCTGCTGGTTCGTCATCCCTCGGGCGACCATCTCTAGCAGCTCGACCTCTCGCGGAGTGAGGGTATCCGACTCTGCCCTCTGACCCACGACCAGGCGTCGAGACATCCTCCGCATATGCGACAAGACCCGGCTCGACAGTCCCGGGCTCATCACTGTCTCACCGCGCGCGACCGCACGGATCGCGTCCGCAAGAACGGCGACTCTCGATTCCCGGGAGACGAACCCTTGCGCGCCCTCGGCGAGGAGGCGGATGACCTCGGCCTCGTCCTCGGACCGCCCTATGACCACGATGCTCACGTGTTCGGTCGAGTCGAGTAAGCCGCGTGGGTCGACGGGAATTCCGGTTGATGTGTCGCTCGTCACATCCACGACGACCACTGAGGCCTCGCTGCGGGCGACGCTCTCGGCCGCAACGTTGCCACCGTCTCCGACTACGTCGATCGGCGCGTGCTGCTCGAGCGCCGACCGAAGGGCATCTCGGAACATCCCGTCATGGGACACCAAGAAGACCTTGATGGAGTTCATCATGTGAGACCTCTCGGCGTTCGCGTTGCGGCTCAAGACTACACTTAGCCGACTAGCCAGACCAGAATGGAATGGCTAGCCTAAGTCGCCGGTCGGGGCCTTGGAGAGCTTGAGGCGAATCAGCGCGGCGATGGACAAGTTCGCGACGAGCCAGCCTCCCACGATCCCGAAGAACGGACCCTTGATCTCCCATCCCGAGTTCATCACCGGATTGTCTGGGTGAATGAGGTTCGGGGCGAGCAGGATGGCCGACCACATCACGATCGCCAGAAGCGAATCCGCGAGGGCCGTTACTCGGTCCTTCTCGAGAGTGAAGTCGAGGGCGAGAACCACGGCCGAACCGAGCAGTATCCAGAAGGTCGCCTGCAGGCGAGGCTCCTGGAAATCGATAACGTTCCACGACAGCTTGCTCGACACCATGCCCAGTGCGGTGTTGAACACCCAGAGCGGCATGGCGACGTACCTGATTCCGCTCTCCCATAGGTACACGTCGCGATTCCGCGTGACGGAGAAGACGATGCCCACAAGTCCCGCGAGCGTGAACAGTGCCATGTTCACCCAGGTAGAACCGCCGTGGAACACCACGAGACGCAGCAGCTTGCCGAGTTGGACGTCGGGGGGCATTATCGCCACCATGACGGCCGCGAGTAGAGCGCCGGACGTCGCCGCGACGACGAGGAAAGTCCGATTCCTGAGCATTTGCGCTTCCCGTTCCTTCGAGTCATCGGAGCAGCCGGTGAGTGGCGCTCGCGTCTTCCAGGTCATGCTATCAGACCGCTCCTCCGTAGACCGATCTCGGCCACGTGCATCATCCGCCCTGCCGGTCATGAGAGCGGCGAACGCGCCCGCCGTGTTGTACGCTCTTGTCGGCGACTCTCGCATGAAACGGACAGCGTGGTCAGGTGGCGACAAGTGACAACTCGGCACGCGGAAGCATGGGTGCGCGACTACATCAAGGCTTGGTCGACCGACGACCCCGCCGACATCGCGGCGCTGTTCTCGGAGGACGCCGAGTACTTCTGGTCCGCGGTCCGAGAGCCCGTGGTGGGCCGCGAAGCGATTGTGGAGTGGTGGCGAAGCGTCGGCGACTCCAAGGCCGAGTGGTCCCACCAATTCGAGGTCATCGCGGTGCAGGAGGATACCGCGGTCATACGTGGTGACACCGTATACGCCGCTACCGACACCGAGCCTGAGAAGGCGTACAACAACGTCTGGGTGGTACGCTTCGGCCCCGACGGGCGCGCCCGACAGTTCACCGAGTGGTGGACTAAACACAAGGCGCGATCGGCGACGGAGCAGTAGTAGGGACCGGGTGCCCGGCTACTCGGCGACGATCACGGCGTCGACGAACAGGTCGTACTCGTCGTCCTCGTCCAGATCGTGGATTCTGACGCGCTCCACAACACCCTCTCCACCCACGTCGACCAGCTCGCACTCGTAGAGAACCTTGACGTCCGACCGCGCGACGCGTTCTACGACGTCGGTCGAGTACGGAAGCGTCTTGCCGCGAGTCACGAAGACGACCCTTCCGCTTACCTCGGTAAGCGAGATCGCGAGTTCCGCCGAGACCTCTCCGGTGTCGACAACGAGCACGCGCTGGTCGCGCAGGCTCTCGAGATCGCCAACCGACTTGAACACGCCCTTGCCCATGTAGTGCTCGATGCTCGCCGTCGCGGACTCCTCGATGGCCATACACGCCGGCGCTCCTATGCCGTGGGACTCGATTTCCTCGGGCGTGATCCCCGACCGCCAGTTCTCGATCGCCTCGTGCAATGCGTCCGCAGCTAGGTTGCTGCAGTGCATCTTGATGGGCGGGAGGCCACCAAGCGCGTCCGCCACGTCCGCCCGTGTCACCTCCAGCGCCTCGTCGAGCGGCATGCCTTTCACGAGCTCCGTGACCATGGAGCTCGTGGCAACGGCGGACCCGCACCCGAAAGTCTGGAAGCGGATGTCGTCGATCGTGTCGTCCTTGACGCGAATGTAGATGTCCATCAGATCGCCGCACGTCGGGTTGCCTACGCGCCCGAGCGCAACGTCGTCGCCATCCAGCGTGCCCACGTTGCGAGGATTCCTGAAGTGATCGAGGGTCGCCTCGGAATACTGCGTCGATTTCACGTGTTCACCTCGTCTCGTGGACCCTTGGGGCGATAGATCGGCGACAGTTCGCGAAGCCGACCGACGATGGCCGGCAGGACCTCGAGGACCCGATCGACATCGCTGGCCTGGCTCCACCTGCCGAACGTGAACTCCAGCGAGCCGTGGGCCTCCTCGTGCAGCAGGCCACACGAGATCAGCGTCCGCGACGGCTCCAGCGTCTTCGACGAGCACGCCGAGCCGGTGGCCGCCGAGATGCCCTTGTCCTTAAGGGACAGCAACAGCGACTCCCCCTCGACTCCGTCGAACCGGAAGTGAGCGTTGCCGGGCAGCCGCTCGGTCGGGTGTCCGTTGAGGTGCGCATCGGGGATTGAGGCAAGCACGCCCTCCACCAGTCGATCCCTGAGTTCGCTCATGCGAGCGCCGTCAGCGGGCGTCTCTCTCGCCGCGATCTCGGCCGCTAGTGACATACCGACGATACCGGGCAGGTTCTCGGTACCCGATCTCAGCCCGTCCTCCTGCCCTCCGCCCAGCATCACCGGGCCGACCTTGACGCCGGAGCGCACGTAAAGCGCACCCACCCCGGGCGGACCGTAGAAGTCGTTGCTCGACAGACTCACCAGATGGGCGCCGCACGACTCCAGATCGATGGGCAGCTGTGACTGCACGGCCACCGCATCGGTGTGCAGCACTGCGTTGCTCTCCGCCAGAGCTTCCGCGATGTCGCCGAGTCTCTGCACCGTCCCAATCTCGTTACTGGCCCACCCAACGGACACCAGCAATGTGTCCTCCTTGAGCCGGGCGCGCACCTTCTCGGGCGAGATGCGACCGAACTGATCGGGAGGCACCCGCGACACCTCGAATCCGTTCTTGCCGAGGTACTTCGCTATGTTCAGGATGGAGATGTGCTCGACTTCGGAGATGATCACGTGTGTGCCCTGGCGTCTGTTCCGCATGCAGTAGCCGCTGATGCCGAGGTTGGCGGCCTCCGTTGCGCCGGAGGTGAACACGATCTCCTTCGCGGAGGCCGCGCCCAGCGCGGAGGCGAGGCGCAACCTCGCTTCACCCAGGGCGGCGGTCGCCGCGTCTCCGACCGCGTGGAGCGAAGCCGGGTTGCCGAAGCGTTCGCCGAAGTAGGGCAGCATCGCCTCGACTACCCGCGGGTCGGTCGGTTTCGCGGATTGGTGGTCCAGGTAGACGGAGGCCGGTGCGGTCATCAGAACCACATGGTCGCGCCGGCATCGAGGGCGAGATCGTTCAACGTCCCGGCCCCCACCACCTTGACGCCCGGGATGAGACTCACTTCGTCCCAACCGAGCATGCGTTTCGACGCCTCGCAAGCGTAGACCTTGATGCCCATCCCCATCGTCTGGTCAAGCATCTCTTTGACGCTCGGGAACGTACCCAGCTTGATCTCGTCGGCGTGCCCGGGCCTCAGTATCTTCAGGCCCACTCCAAGGTAGTAGACAGCGGGATTCAGGCTCATGGCCATCGCCGTCTGCGCAAGCACCAGGGGCGAGTACTGGCGCTCGGGCGCGTCACTTGTCTGAACGTACAGGATGAACTTCTCGTCTTTCACGACAGCCTCCTAGTAACGTCGATCTTCTGACAGGTGTTCCGGCGGCCTAGCCGCCCTTTCGCAACAAGATCCTCAGTCCATCGCCGTCGTGCTCGACCAGCAGCACCGCGTGTCCCGCGCGCTTGGCGAAGCGGGTGAGATCCTCCTCGGCGGCGGGGTCATCAGCGAGGACCTCCAGAACCTCCCCCTCGCCGAGAGAATCCATTTCCTGGCGTGTCTGAAAGAGGGGTTCAGGACAGTAGAGTCCTACGCAATCGAGCGTGCTGACGGGCTCCTCGCTCATGGCGTTGACCTCCGAAGCTCGGGCGGGTCCGGCTCTCGTGGCATCAGGAGAGGGACTGCGGGACGTAGCCGGACGACGGCCCGTCTGGCGCTACGACCCCTGCTCTCCTGCCCTGCTTATTCCCATGTGGACCCCGCGCCGAGCGCATCGACGTGGAGGGATTGCGGACGCAGCTCCCGCAAACGCAGACAGTCGGCGTGGCCGACTGCCTGCGTTCACTTCCCTCAGGAAGCTGGTATGCGTGATGAACCCAGAAGCAGGGACGCGCCTACGCGCTCAGGCGGGTAACCTCGGAAGAACCGAAGTCAGCGGTCGCAACTGTCGCGCTCTTGCGATTCCCAGAGAACAGATCCACCAGGAGCAAGGCGAAGAACGCCACGATGGCTACGACGGCTGCGGCTGCGAGCACGAACTGCCCTACGATTAGTATTGCTGCGAAGAAGACGTTCATCGTAGTTCCCTTCCGTAGCGCATCCCTAGAGGGCTGCACTAAGAAGATACCACCAAAACCCCAGGTCAGAGCTTTATGGAACGGTTATGTTTGTGTTCAGATTGGGTTAAGACCTGCGGCTTTGCGCGCGGCCTGTTGCGCAGCATCGCCGTTTCGCGCGAAGCAGCGCGTTGCGTGGGCTCAAGCGCGAAGGGCCTCCCTGAGGAACACCCTCGCAGTCGCGACAAGAGCGGTCGCGACCGCGACCTGCGCCACCGCGAGTGCCGACCGGGGCAAGGGCGAGAACCGAAGTCCGAGCCCAACCGCGATCATCACGCCCGCGAACATCCACTGTCTCGCCGAGAAGAAGCCGCCAGCGCACGCGTCTCTGCCTCGCTCGATCATCCGCCTGGCCGCCCGTTCCGCCACGCCGTCCAGCAAGAACCGGGACTTGGCGATCCCGAGCGCGACCGCAGTGACGAGCAGCCATAACGCCAAGTGGCCTCCGACCAGTACCGACACCCCACGAATGCCCAACATAGCGGCGATGGAGAGCCACAAGAGCATCGCCAGCACGAGCTGGGTCCGCGCGCTCACGCGCGGCATCCACCTGGCTCGGCGTGAGCGTCGGCGGCTAGGGGCAACGGGGATTGTGGCGGGTTCGTCGTCGGGGTGCATGGAACGAAGCATAGCAGGCGCCGTGCCTACGTCGTCTGGCTGGCCTGGGGTGGTGCTCGGAAAGACGTTCGTTGCGGTCGCGCCAGTTGCTGCGACTTCCGCCTTCTGAGAGAATCGTCGGCGACGGGGGGGTCCATGGGGTTCACCGAGCGCAAGCGCCTTATTGGCCAGATTCAGGAGCTTGGCGGGTTCAAGTTCGTCAGCTACATCACGAGCACACGCCTCGGCTACGGCTGCCAGATGCAGATGGATGCCGTCCGTCGTCTCTATGAGCACCTTGACGGAATGAAGCACGACAAGCTCGCGCTCTTCATCCACAGCGACGGTGGAGACGGCACGGTCCCGTGGCGACTCGTCACACTACTGCGTGAGTACTCCAGCAAGCTGTTCGTTCTGGTCCCGTTCAGGGCGTTCAGTGCTGCCACACTCACAGCACTCGGTGCGGACAAGATCGTCATGCATCCGATGGGGATGCTCGGCCCAACAGACCCGACCGTCGCCAACGACTTCAACCCGACGGACCCTCGCGGAAACCGGATTGGCATCGGAGTGGAAGACGTCGCCGCTTTCCTAGCGCTCGCAAAGGACGACCTCGACCTCAATCAGGACGGCCAGGTGGAGACGCTGCGGGTTCTCGCAGACAAGGTGCATCCCCTGGCCTTGGGAAACGTCAAGAGATCCCAAGCTCAATCGAGAATGATGGCTCAGAAGCTGCTTGGATTGCACATGGACCTCGAAGCTGAGCGCTCGAAGGTAGAGACCATCATCGACAGTCTCACATCGAAGCTCTACTTCCACGGACACCCCATCAACAAGGATGAAGCGCAGCAGCTCGGCCTGAAGGTGGAGAGGAACCCCTCGTCGGAGCTCCTTGACCTGATGTGGCGCCTGTACCTGGACTATGAGGAGGAGATGGAGCTCTCCACACCCTTCAGGCCGACGGACATGTTCAGCGCCGCAGTGCCCGACCCAATCGTCGATCCGATTGCCCTGCCCCGCGTGACTCTCCAGCGAGCTCGAATCGAATCGGATGATCGGGCAGACTGCCTGGAGCAGACCCTGCTAATCTCCGGTCTTCGGCAGGCGAGCTACGAGGTGTCAATCTCTGTTAACATTGAGTCTGAGAGCTGGACAGAAGCAGTTTAGTATTGGGTTGAGGTGCCGATGTACTATATTGATTGTCCGTTTTCCTCGGAGGGAACCATGTTCGACACCTCGGCGTCGCTTCCGGCGCAGACCGCCACCAGCACCCATCACTCGTCTGCATGGTCCAGGCCTGTGCGTATCGTGCCGGAACGCTTCTCCGGCGAGTGCGCGCCGTCCGTCTTCTCCCAGTCGCAGCCTCAGCTGCCCGTTGCTGACGACGACCGACAGCCCGAGTTCAGCCCTCCCACTGCGGAGGAGTAGGCCAGGGATTCCTGTCGCCAGCTGCTAGTCCAGCCATTCCGCATCGAACCCGCGGATAATCTCCCTCACTGCGCTCGCAGGTTGTCCGC
The DNA here is from genome assembly GCA_037444885.1 of Actinomycetota bacterium. Lineage (GTDB taxonomy): Bacteria > Actinomycetota > Coriobacteriia > Anaerosomatales > JBBILP01 > JBBILP01. Next base: position 15,994 of record JBBILP010000004.1, read on the forward strand.
AAGCACGTTGGCCCCATCCGGGGCGGGCCTCGTCCCAGCCGGCGAAGGTGCGCACCGGTATCTGGTGCTTGAGCAGCGTGCCGGGTTTGGTCCCGGGACGCCCCTTGAGAGCGAGGCGCGCACGGTCGGGCGCGAGCATCCGGTCGATCGTGGAGGCGGAGACCGCGAGCAGCTTGCCGCGCAGCGCGAAGAGCACGTCGGCACCGTAGACGCGAGGGCGTGTCCAGGATCCGACCCTTCTCTCCCTTGGCGGCCTGCCGGTAGCGGTCCGAGAGCTTCCGTGTCACCGCATGCTTCTCACCCATCGAAAGCGACACCCGAACACGACCTCCTCGGCATCGAGAGGCTCCGACGACGAGAAGGCTATGCGTTCGACGACATTCTTACGTGAGGCAACGAATCGGTTTGGACGACATTCCTGGTGAGGCAACGCGGACGCTACGCTTTCAAGTACGAGATGGTACGCTTCGAGGGCAAGGGATACGAACCACCCGCAGGACACCTGATGCCGCTTTCGACGCGACAGCCGTTCCGAGCAATGTTCAATCCCTTGAACTGAGAGTAGACCCCCCCGAATCCTTGCGCGCTCCGGGGTTGCGCGCTCCGGTACTCCTGCTAACTTGGCTTAACCTGCCAGCGCATGATAACCTCCGTTATGACCCTGAGCTGGGACCTGAACGCGCATGCCGGGCGCTCTCCGTTCAGGCGAATGGACTGGACCTGGGGGGTTCGTGGCCTTACACACTTGCGCAAAAAGGTACTGGCTCGTGGTCGCGCTAGCGACCATCGGCGTCTTCGTCGCCTGCACACCGGCCCTCGCCTACGATGAGTACCAGTCCTACCCCGCGTCACGCACCGCGTACGCACATCACGACACGTCCTGCTACAACTGCCACGCGTACTCCTCGAGCTGCGTGGAGTGCCACTTCTCGTTTCCCGGGCAGGGTCAGGGGCCGCATGCCCCGGTGTCCACGACGACCAGGAAGTGCCGAGCTTGCCACACACTCCACTCGGCTGCCACCAACTTCAGGCTGCTTCCTCGCAACACAATCAAGGCCACCTGCGAGACATGCCATGACGGCACTGGTGGCAAGGGCGTATACGGTGCGATAGCGGCACGCGGGCTCACCCCGGGCGGACGACACCGCGTGGACGCGACCTCAACGGTACCTGGCGGCGACGCGACTACCGGTGGTTCCGCAACGATGACTTTCCTCGGTCCTGGGGGGACCCTCACGTGCACCGACTGTCACAGTCCGCACGGCCGAGACACGGTCGCCAACTTCGTCGGGGATCGACAGCGGGTGCCTTTCGCGCTGTGGGGCTTCAGCAGCAGCTACCCGCACGTGACGCTGTCAAGCAAACTCCTACGCAAGCGGCCGAGCGGCGCCACCACATCGACGGCGGAGTATGGATCGGACTGGTGTCTGGCTTGCCATAAGGGACGAGTGAGCGGCGGCATGGTGCGCAATCACCCGGTGGACTCCCGCTCAGTGGTCACAACGCCCTTCACGTACGGAAGAGTGCAGGTTCTGGCCAGCAACGGACCCACATCGGTCACCACCACTAACGGACTGGGTGGATGGAACCGCCTCGCCGGCGACAACAGGGCCGGGAACCGCGGCTACGTCATGCCCTACCCTCGCACGGCGCGGCAAACGGGTCACTTCCCGATTTGCATGCAGTGCCACGAGGACACGCGGGACGTAGGCGACCTACAGGCGGACGGGCGTGGACTCGTCACATCGGTGACGATCACGTCGGTGGACGGAACGGCCCCAACCGACAATCCGCGCTTTCAGAACTTCCCCCACGAGACTGTGGCCACAAGACTGCTCGTCGAGACCGACGACGACCTCTGCCTGAACTGCCACCCGCCGGCGATGCTCCCGTAGGAAGCCGGCGCGAGGTGGCAGAGTCGCGGTCCGCTGCGCACGTCAGCGAAACGCGCGTGCCGACACCCCTCCAGCGAAGCTCCCCGCAAGCGCGCCGAGCACCGACGTCCCCAGCGCCACGCCCAGGTACATGATCGCGCGCAAGAGCAGCTCGGCTCCCTCGGATGACGCGGCGACCAGGCCCAAAGACACAGCCGCCGACGGGATGACGAGCCACAGCGACCACTTCCATCCGCGCGCCGGGAGCAGCATTCCGAGGCCCGCCCCAAGTACGAAGTACGCGCTGCTCACGTAGACGATGGTCTGCCAGAAATCGCCGGGCGCGTAGTCCGAAAACAGAACCTTCCAGATCACGAAGAAGCCGGAAAGCAGCCCGAACGCGACGGCCGCCACGGGTCCCATCCACCTAGCTCTGCCCGTCTCTCTACTCACAGCGACCTCCGCTACAATCTCCGACTGCCCCGTGTACCCTCTGCTGGATCACAAAGGGCACTCGCAGATTGTAGCGGACGCCGCAGGGTACTGCTGACCTGGCTCGCCCGTGTTCTGTCGCGCGTGCCGACACACCTCGCCACACAGTGGTGCTACGCTGGGCACACCATGGCGACTCACAAGGATGGCCTACCGAAGGCGGACACCCTCCCCGCCCCGGACGGGGACGAGGCACCGGTATCCATGAAGACCCACTGGCCCGTCCTGGTCGCGGTTGGGGCGGGCACGTTCATGTCCGCCTTGGATGCAAGCATCGTGAACGTCGCCCTTCCCACCATCCGTGTGGAGATGCTCTCGACAGTGTCGGATGTCGAGTGGGTCGTCAGCGCATACCTCCTGGTCGTCAGCTGTACTCTGCTGGTCTTCGGTCGACTCGGCGACCTCCGCGGCCACAAGAACGCCTATCTGGCGGGCTTTGGCGTCTTTGGCATCTCATCCGCGCTTTGCGGGTTCGCGCCCTCTACCTGGGCGCTCGTAGCCTTTCGCACGCTCCAGGCAATAGGCGCTGCCATGCTGTTCGCCAACTCACCGGCTATCCTGACGCGCACGTTCCCCGGGAGACTCAGGGGCAGGGTTCTCGGACTGACCGCCGCGATGACGTACCTCGGCCTCACGATAGGACCGCCGCTCGGGGGATGGTTGACCACCACGTTCTCATG
>JBBILP010000005.1:0-18656 GCA_037444885.1 Actinomycetota bacterium
CCGGAGAGATGCCTCCCGTTCCTCTGGAGGAGCTGCAAGCCCAAGATGGACCGGACGGGCCGGAGGCGGAAACGACCGAGCCGGAGGTAGGCGAAGCCGACAGCGCGTTCTTCACGCGGTCGGAAGAAGACATGCGGGATATCGACCGCGAGGCGCGACGCCAAGCTCGCGCGGGCAGACGCGTCGAGCGAAGCACGCTTCTCATCATCGGGGGGTGGATCGCCGCAGCGGCCGTGCTAGTAACCGCTCTCGCGGTCGCGTACTTCATGGGATTCGGCTGGCCGACCCAGGCCTCGACCGTCAACGGGATGATACGGTCTCGCGCCGAGGGCGCCGATGTCGAGCGGTTCTGGGTCGCGGTTCCGCCCCAGGATGTCGAGAAGGAGATGGGGAAGCTCCCGGTTGAGTACAGGAAGTTCGCTTTGCAGGAGATCGAGCGCTCGCCGTCGACCTCTAAGGTCAGCGTGGTCTTCACCCTGGAGAAGGACGACGTCGAACTGCACTACGAGATCACGATGGCCAGGGAAGGCGTCGGCTGGAAGGTGACTGGCGTCGAGAACGATTGGAGATCCACGGGCGGCGGTACTTAAGAGATCGTCCGCAAGAACCGATTGCCTAGAGGAACGCGGAAACCCAGGAAGCGCTGTAGGAGGATCGATCAGTGGAGCAGAAGACCTTCGTGATGGTGAAGCCCGACGCTGTGTCGAGAGGCCTTGTTTCGCGAATCATCTCGCGTTTCGAGGACGTGGGCTTGCGTTTCGACCGCCTCGAGTACGGGACCGTGACGCCGGAGCAAGCCGCCGCCAACTACGCCGAGCACGAAGGTAAGCCGTTCTACGACGACCTCATCGCGTACGTGACATCCGGTCCCGTCGTGAAGATGGTTCTGGTAGGTCCGGACGCGGTGATGGTCGTCCGCAAGCTCATGGGAGCTACCAACCCGAGGGACGCGGCCCCCGGCACGATCCGAGGCGACTTCGGATTGACGCTGGAGGCCAACGTGGTCCACGGTTCCGATTCCCCCGAGAGCGCTGCTCGCGAGATCAGCATCTTCTTCGACTGAACGAGGCCCGGCAGCGCTCGTCGGCGGGCATTCCCTCGCGCCAAGCGATCGGGGGCTAGGCATGATCTTCCGCATCATGGACAAGACGTCTCTTCACGAACTCGTCCAAGGGCTTGTCGAGGAGAAAGAGGTCGTCGGCCCGGTTGCCCGCAACGGTCGCTTCGTTTTCGACCGGATTGCCCACCCCGGCGAGCTGAAGCTCGACTACGATACGACGCTCCTGCCTCCGAAGAAGTGGCTCTTCCCGCCAGAAGAATCGATGATGCGCTTCCGAGTGGCCGACAGCGAGATCGTCGACGACGACGTTCACGTGACGCCGCGCGTCCTGTTCGGCCTGCACCCTTGTGACATCAACGGTCTGCTGCTGATGGACAACGTCTTCACGCGCGACTACGTAGACCCGTACTACGCGGCGCGACGCGCGGCTACGCTCGTGATCGGGCACTCATGTACGCCGACGGAGACGTGCTTCTGCAACGCGTGGGGAACCGACGAGGTCAACTGGGGCTTCGACGTCTTTCTCACGGACCTCGGCGATCGATACTTCGTGTCGGTGACGTCGGCCGAGGGTTCCGAGCTCCTGGACCGGTATGTCGAGAACCAACCGGCGACCGAAGCTGACATCAAGGAGTTCACAAGAGCGAGCAGACGCGCGCGCGAGCTGTTCCCGCACGCACTGGACACGTCGCACCTCCCGATGTTGTTGGAAGCCAAGTTCGACAGCCCCATCTGGGATCGGCTCGGCGAGGCGTGTCTCGGATGTGGCGCGTGTTCGATGGTGTGCCCGACGTGCTACTGCTTCGACGTACGTGATCGCACCAGTGTCGACCAGAAGTCCGGCGAGCGCGTGCGCACCTGGGATTCGTGTCAGTTCGCGGGCTTCTCCGCAGTCGCGCACGGCGAGAACTTCCGTGCTGACCGGGCGAGCCGCGTGAAGTATCGCTACTACCACAAGCAGTGGGGGTACTTGTCGAAGTTCGAGCGCGTGCTGTGCGTCGGATGCGGGCGGTGCACGCGCGCCTGCCTTGCCGGCATCAGCCCGGTCACAGTCATCACGGAACTTGAGGGCGGTGACGGCGAATGAGTGACAGGGTCAACGATGTCCTGGACAACCCGTATGTGCCCCTTCAGGCGCGAATCACGTCGGTGGTGGATCTCACCGACAAGGAGAAGCTGTTCGAGATCAGGATCATCGACGAGCAGGCGCGCGATGCCTTCGCATTCGGCTCAGGGCAGTTCGTCGAGCTCTCGATACTGGGAGTGGGAGAGGCGCCGATCTCGATCACCTCGGCTCCGACGAAACGCGGTTCATTCGAGCTCTGCGTTCGCGAAGTCGGCGATGTCACCAAGGCTTTGCACCAGAAGCGGTGTGGGGACACCGTGAGCGTCAGGGGGCCGTTCGGCCGAGGGTTCCCCTTCGATCGGATGAAGGGGCATGACGTGCTGCTTGTCGCCGGCGGGCTGGGCATCGCGCCCTTGAGATCGCTGATCGATCACATTCGCGATGAGCGTCATGAGTTCGGCAACGTGACCATCATGTACGGGGTCAAGAACCCCGGAGAGGTGCTGTTCGGATACGAGTTCGAGAGTTGGCGCACGCGCGACGATTTCGACTTGGTCATGACCGTGGATGAACCTGACGCCGCGTGGAAGGGCGAAGTCGGACCGGTGACGCGCCTCTTCGATGGAATCGCCGTCGATCCGTCAAGGACGTACGGCGCCATCTGCGGCCCGCCGGCGATGTACCCGCACGTGATCGCTGAGATGCGCAAGAAGGAAATGGACGTCGAGAGAATCTACGTGTCCTTCGAGAGACGCATGAAATGCGGGATAGGCAAGTGCGGTCACTGCGGAGTGGGCCACAAGTACACCTGCGTGGACGGCCCGGTGTTCAGCTACTGGGAAGCCATGAACCTGCGGGAGGCGATATAGGTGCGCCCGACTGTCGCCATCTTCGGGCTTGCCAGCGATTACGGCTGCCAGGTGCAGATAACCAACGCCGAGGACGACCTGCCAGCGCTCCTCGGCGCACTGGACATCGTGTACTGGCAGCTGGCTTCCTCGGCCAGCCTGCCCGAGGAGTATGACGTAGCCATAATCGAGGGCGCGGTCACGATTGAAGAGCACGTCGAGTTCGTCCAGGCCGTGCGCGAGACGGCCAAGGTCGTGGTCGCCATCGGAGCGTGTGCCGTCTGTGGCGGCATACCCGCGCTAGCGGGTGAGAGCCTGGACGAGCGGGTGCTGGATGTCTACGGGCGCGTCGAGGGCGTTGCGGTCGGGAGGCGAGCGCCAAGGCCGCTCTCCGATTTCATCGCGGTCGACTACACCGTGCCGGGGTGTCCGATCGATGCCCAGGAGTTCCTCGGCGTTGTCACGCGCGTTCTCCTTGGGTTGAGCGATCCGGTCTCCGACGACCCCCTGTGCGCTTCGTGCAAGGTGGCCGAGAACGTGTGCTTCTTCGATTCCGGCGAGGTATGCCTCGGCGTTGTGACTCGGGCGGGATGTGGAGCGCGATGCGTTGGACTCGGCAGACCTTGCATGGCTTGTCGGGGAATCGCCCCGGGAGCGAATCGGCAGGGGCTGGCGTCCGTTCTGGCCGAACGTGATGCCGATCTCGACACCGTGCGACGGCGGCTGGCCATCTATAACTCGCGAGAGGGGTCGTAGATGAGCACGATAGCGGTGGAACACGTCGCACGAATCGAGGGTCATGGCACGATCAGCGTGTCCGTCAAGGACGGCAAGCTGCTACATGCCCGGCTGGACGTCACCGAGCCGGCTCGCTTCTTCGAGTCCATGGTGCGCGGGAGAACCTACGCGGAGGTGCCGCTCATCGCCTCGCGCATCTGCGGTATCTGCTCCCCGAACCACACGATCACCGCGATCAAGGCGCTCGAGGCCGCGATGTCGGTGGATACCACGCCGCGCACGGCGCTGCTGCGGAAGGTGCTCGTGTACGGATCCTATCTGCAGAACCACGCAACGCACCTATACCTCTTCGCGGCCCCGGACTACGTCGGCGCTGGAAGCGCGTTCGCCCTTGCGGAAACGCACCCGCACGTCCTTGAGCGGGCATTGAGACTGAAGAAGCTAGGGAATGAACTGACGACGCTGGTCGGTGGGCGCTCCGTCCATCCGATCACAGCGGTGATCGGAGGCTTCACGAGAGAGCCACCGCAAACGGAGCTCGCCGCGATTCTCGAGTCTCTGCGTGCGGCGCTTCCCGACGCCCTGGAGACGGTGGAGCTGTTTGCCGCCGTGAACGAGCCCGAGTTCGAGACGGAGGGGGACTTGCTCGCTCTCGTTCAGGACGAGGACTACGCGATCTATGAGGGCGACGTCGGTTCGATACGAGGTGGATGGCGTCGGCCGGTGAGCGAGTACCGGGACTTCTTGGCGGAGAGCGTTGTCGATCACGGGAACGCGAAGCACAGCACGGTCGACGGACGCGCCTTCGCGGTCGGCGCACTCGCACGGCTCTCCTTGTCCGGGAAGCTGCTCGCGCCGAGGGCAGCGCAGGCGGCCGCGAGTGCTGGTGTGGAAACGGGAACGGTCAACCCGTTTCGCAACAACCTGTGCCAGGCCATCGAGCTAGTGGATGCGATCGAGAGATGCGCGGGCTACATAGAGTGCTTCCTGGAGGACGACGGTGAGTCGCGGCCGGATGCGGTCCGTGTCCGTGCTGGATCGGGGGCGGCCGCCACAGAGGCGCCGCGTGGCACGCTGTACCACTCATACGAGGTTGATGGAGAGGGTGTAGTGCGCTCGGCTGACATCATCACCCCTACCGCGCAGAACCTCGGAAACCTCGAAGCCGACATGGGGCGCTTCGTCGCGGCGGTTGCGGATCTGGCGACGGATGAGCTGTCAGCCCTGGTGCAGAGGCTCGTGCGGGCATACGATCCTTGCCTGTCCTGCTCCGTTCACTAGTACCACTAGCAGGCACTTCACCGCACACCGACGCCGCTGCCCGGTCGCGGGCGTTCATAAGGCTGTTTGCAGGAACTTCCTTGGCTTCGTGGAATCCAAGCCTCAACCTGCGGCCGGGAGGCCCAAGAGGAGGAGGCGCGGTTTGACGAGAGCTGCTTTCAAAGGCGGCGTCCACCCTCATGACAGCAAGGCGGCGACAGCTCAGCGTCCCATAGAGGCGGGTCCTATACCCTCGCGGGTAGTCCTCCCCATGTCGATGCACCTCGGTGCTCCTTGTGAGCCCGTTGTCGCGGTCGGGGAGCACGTCGAGCGCGGCCAGCTGGTCGGAGATGTCGACGCCATGGTGAGCGCTCCGGTGCACTCTCCGGTATCGGGCAAGGTCGACGCGATCACAAGACGACTCACCGCGGGCGGGAGCATTGTGACAGCGGTCGAAGTCGTGCCGGATGAGGTGCAGGACCTGGCGAGTTTCGTCCTGTTGCCTGAGGAGCACGATTTGAAGGCCACGGTCAGAGCCGCCGGCCTCGTGGGGCTCGGAGGCGCGGCCTTTCCCTCGGCGGTGAAGCTCTCTCCGGCCAAAGACACGCCCGTATCGACCGTGATTCTGAACGGCTGCGAGTGCGAGCCGTACCTGACGTGCGATCACCGGGTGATGGTTGAGCACGCCGAACGTGTCGTAGCCGGGGGGCGGCTGATTGCGGATGCGGTGGGTGCGAGCCGTGTCGTGATCGGGGTTGAGAGCAACAAACCCGATGCCATCGCCGCGCTGCGCGATGAGGCCAACGGCGGTGTCGACGTCCTCGAACTTCCTACTCGCTACCCTCAAGGCGCCGAGAAGCAGCTCATCTGGGCCGTGCTTCGCAAGGAGGTCCCAAAAGGAAAGCTACCCGCTGCCACCGGCGCGCTGGTGCACAACGTCGGAACCGCCGCCGCTGTTGCCGATGCGGTGGAGCATCGGAAGCCGCTGATAGAGCGCGTAGTCACCGTCACCGGCGCGGTGCGGCGGCCGGGCAACTACCGGGTATTGCTGGGCACGCTGATCTCGGACTTGGTCGAGTTCGCGGGAGGGCTCGAGGACGACGTGGAGCGCGTGGTCGCGGGCGGGCCGATGACCGGGGCGGCGCTGGGCAGGCTCGACGTGCCGGTCCAGAAGGGGACATCGGGAGTCTTGGCTCTGCGCGCGGCGGATTGCACGCGGGCGATCGACGATGACCAACCCTGCATCAGGTGCGGGAGGTGCGTCGAAGCGTGCCCGATGTTCCTGCAACCGTTCGCGCTCGGGTCGTACGCTCTCCTCGGGGACTGGAACGGGGTCGAGCGATACCACGGCCTGGACTGCATCGAATGCGGCTCGTGCGGGTTCATCTGCCCGACAAGACGCCCGCTGGTGCAGCTCATTCGCAGCGGCAAACAGGCGCTGCTCGCGAAGGGGGTGAAGCCGTGACGGAGGCGACACGATCCCGGACGCGTGTAGTCTCGGCGCCGCCTCACATTGAGTCGGGCCAGACGTGCACATCCATCATGCTGTGGGTGGTCGCGGCGCTGGCGCCCTCGGCCATCTACGCGGTATGGCTGCTCGGCGGGATTACCGGTCCGGCAGCCGTGGTGTTCGTGACGTGCATTGCCGGTTGCCTCGGCGTCGAGGCCGGCTGGAACGCCGTCGCGCGCAAGCCGCAAACGCTCGCCGACGGAAGTGCGCTCGTGACCGGCCTGCTGCTGGCGATGAGCCTTCCGCCGCGCACTCCGTGGTGGATGTGCGTGGCGGGAGCGATCGTAGCGATCGGTCTCGGCAAGCTCCTGTTCGGGGGACTTGGATTCAATCTGTTCAACCCCGCTCTAGTGGGGCGTGCCGCGGTGACGATATCTTGGGCCGGCGTTCTCGCCGGGCTGCCGGAGCGCGGCTGGTTCGCAACACTGTCGCTGCCAGAAAGCGCGGGTCTCGACGCGGTGTCGGGGGCCACTCGGCTGGGGCTATTCGCCGCCGATAGGGCCGCGGCGGGCGGCTACGGCATCGACTGGGCCTCGCACTACCGGCCACTGCTCTTCGCCAACACTCAGGGCTCGGTGGGTGAGGTCTCGGCACTGCTACTCGCCATCGGGGGACTTGTGCTGATCGCACGCGGAATCATAGATTGGCGAATCCCCGCCGGCTACATCGGCTCCGTCGCGGTGCTTTCGTGGGCATTCGGTGCCGACCCGATCTTCCATGTCCTCGCCGGAGGCGTGCTTCTTGGCGCCTTCTTCATGGCCACCGACTACGTGACCTCACCAATGAGCAAGTCCGGAAGACTTGTCTTCGGGGTGGGATGTGGCGTGTTCAATGTTGTCGCGAGGTTCTTTGGCGCGATGCCTGAAGCGACCACGTTCGCGATCCTGTTCATGAACGGGCTGTCTCCGCTCATAGACCGTGCGTTCACGCCACGCACGTTCGGGTGGGTGAAGGCCAGTGACTAGGATGCGGTTCGATCTCATGATTGCGGTGGTGGTGACGTGCGCTGTGGCTGCACTGGGACTGGCGGGGACGTACGCCGTCACCGCGGAGCGAATCGTCGAGCAGCAGCGCCTAGCCGAGGCGCGGTCGCTAAAGAGCGTCCTGCCCGACGCGTCTGAGTTCCAGCAGGTCGAGGACGCGAAGATTCTTCAGTCTGCCGAGGCCGAGGCGGAGGGCGTGTTCGTGAGCGCCTTTCGGGCCCTCGCGTCCGACGGCGCTCTCATCGGTTGGGGCGTGCGTGTGCAACCACGTGGCTATGGAGGCCCGATGCAGATGGTGGTCGGGTTGGATAGAAACGGGAAAGTCACCGGCGCTAGCATCCTCTCGATGAACGAGACGCCTGGGCTTGGAACGCGCATCCAGAGCGACAAGTGGTTCCTGGAGCAGTTCGCAGGCGTTGAGGCGAGTGGTGTGGACAAGCAGCTGAAGGCACTTGACGTGATCGCCGGAGCCACCAAGTCCTCAAGAGGCGTGAATAAGGGTGTCGCGGCGGCAGCCCACGTGTATGAGAAGGTCTTGTCGAAAGCGGGAGGTGAGTAGGTATGTCGAAGTGGATCGAGGTGTTTCGCTCAGGCATCACCTTCGAGAACCCGCTCATGAGGCTCATGATCGGCCTCTGCTCGGTACTGGCGGTCTCGACACGAATCGAGTACTCGTTCTTCCTAGGTGTCGCTGTCATCTTCGTAGGTGTCATGAGTAACGTGGTGGTATCGGCCTTCAGGAAGCTGATACCGAGCGAGGTGCGAATCCCGATCTTCATCGTCGTCATCGCGTCGTTCGTGACGATCGTCGATCTCGTGATGCATGGGTTCCTGCCCGGGGTGTATGCGGTCCTGGGCATCTGGATACCCCTTATCGTGGTGAACTGCATGATCTTGGGCCGGGCGGAAGCGTTCGCGTACAACAACGGCGTGTGGCTCTCCATCGCGGACGGTCTCGGCAAGGGCGTCGGGTTCCTGATCGTGATCTGCATGCTCGCCGCGATACGCGAGGTCTTCGGGGCGGGGAACCTCGTGTTCCTTGGGGTGCACGTGCTCAGTCTTCCTGCCTGGTACCAGCCGCCGAGCCTGCTCGTGTTGTTCCCCGGCGCCTTCCTGGTGTTCGGGATGCTGATGGCTGGAGCCAACGCCCTGGAGTTGCGCAAACGTGACCGCGGCAAGGGGGTGTCGGCATGAGTTTGGTTCAGCACTTCGCCATCCTGTTGGTCGGCGCTGCTCTGGTGAACAACATCCTTCTCACCAGGTTCATAGGGCTATGCCCGTTCTTCGGAGTCTCTTCGTCGATGGAGACATCGCTGGGCATGAGCCTCGCGGTGTTGTTCGTCATGACGATGGCGTCCGCGGCGACGTGGGTCTTCTGGAACGCGCTGCTAGCGCCGCTTGGCGTCGGTGAGTTTCTGTACATACCGGCATTCATCCTCGTTATCGCGGCACTTGTGCAATTCGTGGAGATGTACCTGCGGAAGGTCAGTCCGGCGCTGTACAGAGCAATGGGCATCTACCTGCCGCTCATAACGACGAACTGCGCCGTCCTGGCAGCCGCGACCGAGGCCGTGAAGCCGGGGTTCTTCAAGATGAACGTCCCGTACAGCTTCGGTTTCGGAGAAGCGATCGTGTACACGATCGGCGTGGCCGCGGGCTTCGGCATCGCCCTTCTCAGCTTCGCGGCGATACGGGAGAGGCTGGAGCTCGCGCCGGTTCCGCGCGCGTTCAAGGGCTCGCCGATGGCGTTCATCACCGCTGGCCTGTTGTCCTTGGCCTACATAGGCCTTGGCGGACTGTTCGGTTTGTAGGGGGCGCAAGTGGACCTCATGCTGATAGCCAAGGCCGTTGGCGCGCTGAGCGTCATGGGAGTTGTGGTCGGTGTGATGCTGACCGTGGCTTCCCAGAAGTTCCACGTCGAAGTCGATCCGCGGGTGGAGGCTGTCTTCGCCGCCCTCCCGGGATCAAACTGCGGTGCATGTGGCCACCCCTCATGTTTCGCTGTGGCCGAGTCGATGGTCACCGGGGCCTCGCCCATCGATGCCTGCATCGCCGGGGGGCAAACCGTGGTCGACGCGGTCGCGCTGGCCCTCGGACAAGAGTCATGCGCTGTCGACGCGATCGTGTCGGCGCGCCACTGCTGCGGTGGCCTGGCGGTGAGGCGCGTTTACGAATTCAGTGGTGTGAAGTCATGTGCCGCCTCGCATCGCTTGGCCGGTGGAGTCATCGAATGCAGTGCCGGTTGCCTTGGGCTGGGAGACTGCATGCGTGCATGTCCCTTCGACGCGATACGCATGGACGATCGCTCCTTGCCCGTGATCGACCTGGTCGCATGCACGGGCTGTGGCGTGTGTGTGCGTGAATGCCCTCGGGGACACTCCGCTCTGTTGGAGATGGTCGGAGAGGCGGCGCCTGTCGTCGTTCGCTGCGTGCAGCATGACAAGCCTGCGCAGCGCAAGAAGTACTGTCCGACGTGCTGTATCGCGTGCAAGAAGTGCGAGAAGGAGTGCCCGGAGGATGCCATTCATGTCGTAGACTGGCTGGCCGTTGTGGACTACGGGAAGTGCACCGGGTGCGGTGCGTGCGTCGACGTGTGCCCTCAGGACTGTATCGACTTCTCCGGTCGCTCGGCGGTGGCGCCCGCGCACACCCTGGACGGCATGGCGGCCAACGTGCCTGGCAGAGTCGCCGCGCCGAAGGCGGAGCAGACCGAAGAGGTGGTCGCTGGGTGACTACTTGGGACCGACTGCTTGTCGTCGGCGTGGTGTGTCTCGCGGTGGCGTTCTTGCCGGCGACGCTCCTGGCGGCCGGGTCGTCCGACGGCGAACTGGTCGTCAAGGGTCCGTCGGGGCGGACAGTGATCTCCCTATCCGAGGACTCAACGAGTGTGGTGCAAGGTAGGGTCGGCAAGCTCACCGTGGTCGTGCACGAGGGAACGGTGCGCGTGTCGCACGCCGAGTGCCCCAACCAGGTATGTGTCCGTTCCGGGTCCATCTCGGCAAGTAGGGGGAGTATCGTCTGCGCTCCCAACGGCGTCGTGATAACGCTCCAGGATTCTGGGAGGAGCGGGCTTGACTCCATATCGCGATAGGAGCGGCAGGGCAGGCGCGGCCGCCCCCGTTGCCGCATCGGCGATGTTGCTTGTTCTCGCGACAGCACTCGGATACGTCGAGGCAGTGCTGCTACCATCCCTGCCCGTCGCGGGCCTGAAGGTCGGTCTGGCGAACATCGCCGTTGTCTTGTGCCTGGTCATGGTAGGACCGAGGTGGGCACTGGCCGTCACCGCTGGCCGTCTACTGCTGGTTGGTCTTGCGACAGGCAGCCTGGGCGGGCCGGCCTTTGCCATGGCATGCGCCGGCGCGCTCGCCGCATGGGCGGTCATGACGGCGCTCTCAGGCGCGGGCGGCCGCTTCTCGGTGTACGGAGTGTCTGTAGGCGGTTCCGCGGCGCACGTACTCGCTCAACTTGCGCTCGCGAGCGCGTTGGTTGGATCGAGTGGACCCATGCTTCTAGCGCCTCTCTCAGTCGCGCTAAGCGTGCTCTCGGGTCTGGCTGTAGGGTTCGCTTCCGACAGACTCCTCTCCATCTCCCCTCATCGATCTGTCGCATTCGCGACGAGGTGAGGGGGTGGGGCGTGACGCCCCGGTTTCCAGGTCCGGTCTGCTCCGCGCGAGATATGGTCTTGGGCGGGTCGTCGGCTCTCGTGTCGGACGAGGCACTGCTCGGTCTTCTCGTGGGAGACACTGTCGGTGCCGCGCGGCTGTTGAGCGAGCATCCGCCGCCCGACGCGCTCTGGCGCGTCGGTGCCGACGACATCGTCCGTCTGCGTGGAGTCGGTCCCGCGGGAGCTGCGAGACTTCTCGCTTGTCTTGAGATGAGCCGGCGCGCACAAGCGTGGGCCAGCTCGTCGCGCCCTTCGATCTCGGGGCCGGAGGATGTCGTGCGAATGTGCGGACCGCAGCTGCGCGGCAGGGACCGCGAGCACTTCTGGGCTCTTCTACTGAACACGCGCAACCAACTGATACGGATCGAGGAGGTGTCGATCGGAAGCCTGAACGCCTCCATCGTTCACCCTCGCGAGTTGTTCCGGCTGGCCGTGAGGGTTTCCGCCGCTTCGGTAGTCGTGGTTCACAACCACCCGAGTGGAGACCCGACGCCCTCCGGGGCCGACATTCAGCTGACGCGCAGGCTCGTGAAAGCGGGCGACGTGCTAGGCATCGAGCTCCTGGACCACATCGTGATAGGAGACGGCGGGGAGCACGCGAGTCTTCGCGACCTCGGGGTGATGTGACAGCGATTGCGCTGCACCGCAGGTAGAGACACATACGACGGATGATCGTTTGCGCAGCACAGGCCGCATTTCCGCAGCAGCCCTTGTGTTACACTGTTCCGCGTCTGCGACGACCGGTCGCGCGGTTCTGCGCGCATTATGCGCTCGGGGTGCGCCCGGCGGTCCGTGTCGTAGATGCGGGCCGCTGTGCACTGAAGGGAGCCTGGCTTGTCGCTCGTCGACATGTTCTTCAACTCGTGGGGCGGCGACATGGCCGTCGACCTCGGTACCGCCAACACCCTCGTGTCCGTCCGCGGACGCGGGATCGTTCTCATCGAGCCATCCGTAGTCGCCGTGGAGAAGGACTCGAAGCGCGTTCTCGCCGTGGGCATCGAGGCCAAACGCATGCTGGGGCGAACTCCGGGGTCGATCGTCGCGATCCGGCCGCTAAAGGACGGCGTAATAGCGGACTTCGAGGTCACCGAGGCCATGCTGCGCTACTTCATCAACAAGACACGCGTGAAGCGGTTCCCGTGGCAGCCGAAGCCGAGGGTGGTCGTGTGCGTTCCCTCAGGCGTGACCGAGGTCGAAAAGCGCGCCGTGTTCGAAGCCACTATGCAGGCGGGCGCTCGGCATGCGTACCTGATCGAGGAGCCGATGGCGGCGGCTATCGGAGCCGGTCTGCCGATCCAGGAGCCAACGGGCAACATGGTCGTCGACATAGGCGGCGGCACCACGGAGGTCGCGATCATCTCGCTCGGCGGGATAGTCGTCGCCCAGTCCATCCGAATCGGCGGCGACGAGTTTGACGAGGCGATCATCAGCCACATCAAGCGCGAGTACAACGTGCTGATCGGCGAGCGCTCGGCCGAGGAGATCAAGATCGAGGTGGGGTCGGCACACCCACTGGAAGAGGAGCTCGACGTTGAGGTCCGCGGCAGAGACCTCCTAACGGGACTCCCGCGCACCCTGCAGATATCCTCGGAGGAGATACGGTCGGCCGTTGAAGAGCCGTCTCAGGCGATCATCGCGGCCATCAAGGGTACCCTGGAGCACACGCCACCGGAGCTGGCGAGCGACGTCATGGAGTATGGAATCGTGCTCACCGGAGGTGGCGCGCTGCTGAAGGGCATGGACGACAGGATTCGCGCTGAGACCAACATGCCAGTGCATGTCTCCGAGAACGCGCTGATCAACGTTGTGCTGGGCTCCGCGATGGCTCTTGAGGAGATCGACGCCCTCAAGAAGGTTCTCACCGTCTCGCGGTAGGGGAGAAGTCCCCGCGTATGAAGTCACGCCAGACCCAGACAGAGCACGCGAGCCCACTTCTTCTGGTCATCCTCGTTGCCGTCTCGCTGGCCATAACGACGGTGTACCATCGCGAGGGCCAGGACGGTCCGCTGCGCACCGTGCGCAGAGGCGTACTGGCCGTTGCCGCTCCCATCGCGAAGGGCGGCGACATCCTCACGTCTCCTTTCCGTGCCGTGGCGGAGTGGTTCGGCGGGCTCTCCGTGGATCGCGCCGAGTACGAGCAGATGCGACAGCAGAACAACCTCCTGCGGCAAAGCGTCGCGGAGCTCGAGGAGGCACGACAGGAGAACGAACGCCTGCGGGGGCTTGTCGGCTTCGCGGAGGCTCGCAAGCTTGAGTCATTGGGTGCCAGGATCATCGGGCGGCCAACGACTCCGTGGGAAGGCGCGGTGACAATCGACCGAGGGTCGGAAGACGGCCTGAAGGTCGGGATGCCTGTGCTCGCCGAGGAAGGGCTGCTAGGCCAGGTCGTGCAGGTGTCGTCGCGCAGTGCCCGCGTACGGCTGATCACCGACCAACGGAGCGGGGTGGCGGCCATCGTGCAGCGCACTCGCGTCAGCGGCGTCGTGCGTGGTTCTCTCTCAGGGGACCTGACCCTGGACTTCGTGGATAAGAAGCTCACGCCGAGGAAGGGCGATGTAGTCCTGACTTCGGGCATGGGCGGGATCTACCCGAAGGGGCTGTTCGTGGGCGAGGTCATGGAGGTCGAGTCTCGGGCCAGTGACCTGTTCCCGAAGGTGAAGGTAAGGTCCAGAGTACCGTTCGCGCGACTGGAAGAGGTGCTGGTGCTCACCGGTGCGCCCCCGGTGATCGAGAGCGGTGCCGGCGAGTGAGACGCGCGGCACCCATCGTTGTGGCGATCCTGGTCGCTGCCACGTTGCAGGTCGCCCTGGCGCCGCATATGGCGATCGCAGGAGTAGTCCCGAACGTGCTGCTGCTGGTGGTACTCACGTTGGCGCTCACACAAGGACCGGTCGCGGGAACGGCGGCGGGCTTCGCCGCGGGGCTCACTCTGGACATGCTCGGCACGTCTGTGATCGGAGCATACGCTCTCGTGCTCGCGGTTGTTGGCTACGCCGTCGGTCTCTTCCACTCACAGATCTTCGCCGAGGGATGGCTGCTGCCGGTCACGGCGGTGTTCGTGGGCGGTTTGGCCGCCGAGTTTCTGTACGGACTCGTGCTCGCCGTCCTCGGGGCGGGCGGTCCGTTCTGGACGGCTCTCGTGCGGGTGATGCTGCCCGGCGCGGTGTATAATACGGCGCTGGCGCTGCTGGTCTACCCCTGGCTGGCGCGCTTCTTGCGGCGGGAGCGCCCTATGACAACATTCCGCCGCCTCGCCTGACGCCGATCGACGCTCACGCCGCCGGAACTCGAGGGATGTGAGCAGCAGCGGGAGTCCAATGGCAATCTTCCAGGACCAACTGAAGACGCGCTTCGCCGCACTCGGCGTCATCGTGGTCGCTGTGCTTACCGTTCTTGCCGTGCGCCTTTGGACCATCCAGGTGCTCTATGCGGAGTCCTTCGCGACCCAGGCGGAGAACAACCGCGTGAGGGAGATCTCGCTGGAGGCTCCTCGCGGCCGGATACTCGACCGTGAGGGCCGACCCCTGGTGACGAACCGGGGCGCGCTGGCCGTGCTCGCGGCACCGAGCGTGCGCCACGATGAGAAGGTCATGGCCTCCCTCTCGGCATTGTTGGATATGCCGATCGACGACATCGAGGAGAAGCTGTCGAGCGAGAAGCTCGAACCGCTCGCTCCGCGGCCAGTCGCGCTCGACGTAGCGCCGTCGATCGTAGCGTACCTTGCAGAGCATGAGTCGCAGTTCCCGGGGGTGGAGGTTGCGAGCGTTCCCGTACGCGAGTACCCGCGAGGAACGCTTGCGGCTCACGTCCTCGGGTATATCGGCGAGATATCCGAGGAGCAACTCAGTGCCGAGGACCTTACTGGATACAAGCTCGGCGACCTTGTCGGCAAGACGGGCGTCGAGAGGCAGTTCGAGTCCGTTCTGCAGGGCGACAAGGGTCATCGCCGGCTCGAGGTGGACGCGAAAGGGCGCCCGCGACGCGTGCTGTCCGAGGTGGAGGCCGTTGCTGGGCGAGACGTGGTGCTCACGCTCGACATCGACGTCCAGAGAGGCGCGGAGAAGGCGCTCGCCGACGCGCTGAAGGCGGCGCAGCGGGAGGACTTCGACAATGCACGCGCTGGGGCGGTGGTGGTCTTGGACGTCGCCAGCGGCGAGGTGATCGCCATGGCGAGCGCGCCTACGTACGATCCTCGAACGTTCGTCGGCGGGATCAGTCAGAAGGAATGGAAGAAGCTCAACGCCAAGGGGAGCGAGTATCCGCTCACGAATCGTGCGGTGATGTCGGCGTATCCACCCGCGTCCACATTCAAGGTAGTCACCGGCCTGGCCGGTCTGCAGACAGGCATCACGCGCGAATGGAGACAGTACTACTGCCCGGGCAAATGGACCGAGATGGGCGAGAAGTGGCCGAAGTGGTGCTGGGAGCGAAGTGGGCACGGAACAGTCAGTTTCCACGGTGGAATCCAGTACTCGTGTGACACCGTCTTCTACGAGATCGGCTACGAGTTCTACAAGCGGGACAAGGAAGAACTCCAAGCATTCGCCAGGTCGATGGGACTCGGATCTCCGACGGGGGTGGATCTTCCCGGGGAGGTAGGCGGCAGGGTGCCGGATGCCGACTGGAAACGCAAGTTCAACGAGAACTACCCCGAGTACCGGACCTGGTTACCGGGCGATACTGTCAACATCGCTATCGGGCAAGGCGACTTGCTCGTCACTCCGCTGCAGCTGGCCGCCGTTTACGGCGGACTTGCGAACGGCGGCAAGGTGATGCAGCCGCACGTCCTGCGGTCAGTGCTCGATCCGGACGGTACCGCCGTGATCGAGGGCACATCCACGGTGCGCTACGCCCCCAAGATCTCAGCGGCGGACCTGGCCGTGATGCGTCGTGCCCTCCTGTCCGCGACCCATGATGGAACCGCCAAGGGCGCTTTCAGGGGCTTTGACCTTAGTGTCGCGGGCAAGACGGGGACCGCCCAGGTGTACGGAAAGGACGACTACGCGATGTTCGCGGCGTACGCACCGGCGAACAAGCCCAAGTACGCGGTGGTCGTTGTCGTTGAGCAAGGCGGCAGCGGCGGCGCGATCGCGGCGCCAGCGGCGAGGATGGTGCTGGGAGCGCTGTTCGGCAAGAACACCGAGTTCGTCAGCGCTAGGGACGAGTCGAGATAGCCATGCGACAGACGGGGATCGGCAGAGCCTTCTCGGCAGTGAACATCCCGCTCGTGCTATGCGTCACGGCGCTCGGCGCGTACGGCGTGATCGTCGTATGGTCCGCGACGTTCGGCATGGCGGGCGGCAGCGGGTTACTGCGGAGGCACGTAGTCGGATTCGCGATCGGTCTGGTTCCGCTTGCCGTGGCGTGGGCGATCGACTACAAGAAGCTCGCGGGATGGGTGGGACCGCTCTCGATCCTCAATGCCCTGCTCATCTTGAGCCCGAGGATTCCGGGGCTTGGCGAGACGGCGAAGGGAGCGACCTCCTGGCTTCAGGTGGCTGGGATCAGGCTATTCCAGCCCTCCGAGCCCGCGAAGATCATCCTGATCGTGGTCATGGCCGCGGTGATAGCGCAGTACAAGGGCTCGATCGACAAGCCACGTGACGTCGCGAGGATCATGGGCTACCTCGCACTGCCTATGCTGCTCATCCTGTTGCAGCCGGATCTCGGGACCGGACTCGTGTTCATTGCCATCACGATGAGCATGCTGCTAGTCGGTGGTCTCAAGCCGCGCTGGTTCGCGGTGTTCGCACTCATCACCGTCGTGGCAGTGGGTGGCGTTCTGCGGTTCAACGTCTTGGAGCAGTACCAGGAAGACAGGCTCGTGGTGTTCGTCGACCCCGCCAGGGATCCGCTCGGCGCCGGGTACAACCTCGCGCAGTCCAAGATCGCCATCGGCTCGGGCGGTATCGCGGGCAAGGGTCTACGCTCAGGTACACAGTCCAATCTCAACTTCTTGCCCGAGCGTCATACGGACTTCATATTCGCGGTTCTTGGGGAAGAACTCGGATTCGTGGGAGGAATCGTGCTCTTGGGGCTGTATCTAGCCCTGCTCATTGCCTCGCTGGAAATCGCCGCATCGTCGCGCGACCTCTTTGGAGCGCTGATCGTTGCCGGGGTGATCGGCATGTGGACGTTCCAGGCTCTGGTCAACATCGGCATGACGGTGGGCATCATGCCGATTACGGGCATACCTCTCCCATTCATGAGCTTCGGCAGCTCGTTCATGGTCACCAACCTAGCCGGAACGGGTATGCTCCTGTCCATCTGGTCGCGCAGGTATGGGACCTGAGCCGGAAGGAGGCCGCACATGGGTCTGCCGATAGACGTACGAGACCTCCTACGATCGGGCAGCGCCATCCAGAAGGACCGGGAGAAGCCGCTACGCGTGGTGGTGATCGCCGAGGAAGACGCGCCCGCCGCTCTGAGCGAGGGCATTCGAGACCGGCTACGCCCGAGAACGACTCAGGCGAACGTCCAGACAGAGATGGTCGAGTCCGGGACGACGATCGAGGTGGCATCGACAGTCGATGCGGTCGTTGCCATCGCGGGCACCTGCGGTCGGGATCTGCTGGAGGCACTCGGCGGCCCAAGGCGCCTGTCGATTCCGATCGTGGTGGTCGCGACCGGACTTCGTGTGTCCGACGTCGCCGATGCCCTGCTTCAACCGACCGAGGACGTCGCGGTCGGGGCGGACGTCGAGGAGGCGCTCGACGATGAGCTGGCCGTATGGCTGGCCGACAGACTTGCGCACAAGCGGTTGGCGCTTGCGCACAACTTCCCGTTCGTACGCAGCGCCGTCGCTCGCGAGGCGGTGGCCGCCACCGCGTGGCAGAACGGTCTCATCGGAGCCGTCGCGATAATCCCGGGGGCGGACATGCCGCTGATGACCGCCAACCAGGCCAAGATGGTGATGCAGATCGCCGCCGCCTACGGCGAGCGCTTGGGTCCCGAGAGGATCGCGGAGCTTGCGGCAGTGGTCGGCGGTGGGTTCGCGGCGCGCGCGGTCGCTCGGCAGGCGCTAGCGTTTGTGCCGGGCTTCGGATGGGCGATCAAGGGAGGCGTCGGCTACGCGGGCACGATAGCGATGGGCAATGCCGCAATCGCGTACTTCGAGCAGGGCGCGGACCTCGGCGAGGTGACGCGAAGGATCGGCGAGGTGACGAAGAAGGCTTCCCGGCAGGTTCGCGGTCGCATCAGCGAGCGAGTCGGCGGGATGGCGCTTCCAGCAGGGCGCGACGTCTCCTCGGCCGGGGCGACGCCCCAGGCGGTCGAGCTGGATTCGGAGGCGCAGGCAGCCGTTGAGTGACCTGTGGTCGCGCATCGAGCGTATCCTGCCGCAGGTAGAGAGACCGTCGCGATACATAGATCGCGAGTGGGGAGCACGAGACCCGGAAGGGTCCTGCGACTACTCGGTAGTGCTCGCGTACCCGGATGCCTACGAGATCGGGATGGCGAACCAGGCCATCGGCATCCTATACGGCGCGCTCAACTCGATGGACGGAGTCTCGGCGGAGAGATGCTACG
>JBBILP010000006.1:0-18565 GCA_037444885.1 Actinomycetota bacterium
CAGAAGCGACGTCGGAAATCCGCGATCATGTGCTCGTGGCCCCCTGCATACTCCGCGTGGCCGCCACTCGGCCGCGCATGCTCGCCGCCGCCGTGCTCCGCGTGGCCGCCGCCTGCGTGCTCCATCAGCCCCTCAGCCCCAATCGCTCCCGCACGGCCTCGCTGCGCAGCTCGCGCAGCACATCGCGCGCCACCCAGCGCGCCGCCTTCCCGTCACGCCGCTCGATACGCTCCGCGCACGCGATCGCGCGCGGGTGCAGGGTCGCGTTGCGCTTTCCAATGTGCCGCAGCGCCCAGCTCACGGCCTTCTTCACGAAGTTGCGCTCGTCGTCAGCGCCCGTCTCGATGACCGGCAGCAGCTCGACGAACACGTCGTCGGCCGCGCTCTTGTCGTGCCACGCCACACAGGCGATCAGCGCGAATGCGGCTCGACGCACGAACTCCTCGTCGCGCTCGGCCCACTCGCGCACCTTCGCGAGTGCGTGCGGCGTCCGGTCGAAGAGGTTCATGCACACCTGGTCGCACACGTCCCAAGACTGGAAGTCGGCGACCCAGGCGTCCATCTGCTCGGCGGTCACTTGGACGGGATCGTCGACCATCGACGCAAGGATCATCGCGTCGGGGATGCCCGTCTCCCAAAGGCCGAGGGCCAGCGCGTGCTCACGGCGATGGCCCTTCGCGATCTTGCGCAGGTCGGGCACGGACACGCCGAGGCGCCCCGAACCGGTGATCCCGAATCGCGCCATGCCCTCCAGCTGATCCGGCCGGGCTTTGGCGCGCAGCTCAACAAGGACGGTGTCGAGCGTGTTGTCGGCGCTCGCGCGCATTCAGCAGGCGGCGCGGCGCATCCTGACTTCGTCGCGAGTCGGAATCCCGGCGAAGCCTTCGGACGCCTCGCCATACGTATCGGCGATGAGTCCCACGCCCACGTCGTAGATCGCGAACCCCCTGCGCTGGTAGAAGTAGAGCGAGGGGATGTCGTCGTTTGAGACCGCCACGCGGACGGAGGGCAGCTTCCGTTCGGCAGCGAAGTCGACCGCTGCCTGGATGAGCGAGCTGCCGAGACCCTGCCCCTGGAACGAGGGATAGACGGAGAGCAGCACGATGACCGCGTCGCCACGGTCGATAGCCACGGCGACTATACCGGCCAGCTTGCCATCCACCTCGGCGATGAGCACGCTCTCACGCAAGACGTCGTACGTCTTGCCGAAGCAGTCGATCTCGGTCTCCCCCCACGCCTGGTCGCAGATCGCCTCGATGGCCTGCTTGTCGACGCGTTCGGCCTCTCGGATGACGAACTCGAGCTTCTCGCCGTCGGGTTGGTGCTGCCCGCACGTCACGACTATGTGCGCGTCGGTCAGCGGCAGGTCGCTGCCGCACGAAGGGCACTGGTAGTGCGGATACGGGACTTCATGGTCCTCTCGGCTGCCTTCCGCCACGATCATCCCTCCCGAGAAGCGCGGGACTGAGGCCGTTCCCACGCGGGTCATGCGTTCGCAGTCGTACTTCCTTATACCGCATCGGGAACGCACGCGCACCGCCTCGGCCTGGGGTTTCGGCCAACCGTCGGGGTAGAATCGGCTCATGGCGGGACGCATCCCATACCTCGACGAGTCCGCGGACGCGAGCACCGTCCTTGCTTCGGCCGAGATACTCTACACCGACCTGGACGGCACGCTCCTCGGACTCGGCGGGACGCTGCTCGTCGACGGCGAGGGCGCGCCTTCCGCCACCGCCGCCCAGGCCGTCGTGGCGCTGAACACGGCGGGACTCGTGTGCGTCATCACCTCGGGACGCAATCGCGCGCAGAGCACGGAGATCGCGCGCGTGCTCGGGTGGCGGTCGTTTATCGCCGAACTCGGGTGTGTAGTCGTCGAGGATCGCGGAGCCGAGCCGCGCTACGACATCGGCGACTGGGGACATGACGCGCTGCTCCCCGGCGAGACGCCGTATGAAGCGATCACCCGGGTCGGAGCTCTCGACGCGCTCCGCGCGCACTTCCCGGGCCGCATCGAGGAGCACGACCCCTACCATCTCGGCCGAGAAGCCACGCACGTTCTGCGCGGCAACGTCGAGGTCGCGAGCGCGCAGGCGGTCCTCTCCTCGCTCGAGCTGCCTGTGACCGTCGTGGACAACGGCGTCATCAGGCCTCCGCGCACCACGCTTCGCGACGTCGACGAGGTACACGCCTATCACCTGGTCCCGGCGGGCGTCACGAAGCAGGGCGCTGTCGCCCGCGATCTCGCCCGCCGCGGCATCGCGCGCGAGCGAGCGATCGCCATCGGGGATTCGGCGATAGACGTCGGTATGGCCGAAACCTGCGCGCTGATGGTGCTCCCAAGCAACGCGCTGGACGACCAGCGCGCACTCGACGCCGTGGCCGACAGGCGCAACGTGGTCGCCACGCGCGGCGCCCGCGGGGACGGCTGGGCCGAGCTCGCTCGCGCTTGGCTTGCCCATCGCGCCGTGCGCTAGCCGCTCTCTGCCCCCTAGAGCGCATCAACCTGACAACCTCGGCCAGGAAGGCTACGCTTTCCGCTTGGCGCGCGTGGCCTTCGATGCAGGTTACGCGCTACACGTTCGGTCAGACTCGGGAGGACGTAGGTTGAACCAGTGGCAGGTTGCCACCGCAGCTGAAGCCTTCGCCGCCGCTCAGTTCGCCCGACTCGGATGGGACGTATCCGTGCAGTACGGGGCGAACCAGCCGGAGTGCGATCTCGTTGCGGTGCAGGGCAATCGGATGCTCAAGGTCTCCGTCAAGGGGAGTCAGGACGGGGGCTGGGGCTCACGCAGTCGTACTGCTCGAACGCAGACTACCGCGGCGCTGCGGACAAGTGGCTGGCCCGCCATTCCGCAAAGACCGTCTTCTGCTTCGTTCAGCTCAAGGACGTGGCGGCTGATGCGTTGCCCAGGATGTATCTGGCCTCGCCAGTCGAGATTGCGTGCTGGCTGAAGGCCGCTGCTGCCGGCAGGGGTGACACGATTCTGTATGAGCGGCACGTTTGGAGTGATCGAGCTCAGGCCGCCGGAACCGTCGATGCGATTCCCGCAGCGTGGCGGTTCACTCCTGAGCGCCTCGAAGGGATTGCCCGGCTGACCGAACAAGCCCATACAGCGGACGGCGGGGGGTAGAACCACCTAGGAGCGCATCGTCCGCCGCTGATGCGCTACACGAACGTGTGATACACCAACGACGACAATCCCCTCACACCTACGGCCGACTCCTGGCACGCGTTCCCCATCTTCGGCAGTTTGGCACGACGGGTGCCCATAATCTTGACAATCTGGGTAAGGACTCCATGTAGGCGTTCCGGCTAGGGAGGTACTTAGTTATGAAGGGTCTTGTCGTTTTGGCTCTTTCCGCTGTGATGGTCTTGGCTTTGGCTGGTCCGGCGTTCGCGACCGGAGCCGACAAGGCAGGTTATGAGTACGGTCAGCATCACGCAGGCCATGCGCGTGAGATGGGTGGGTTCACCGGAACGACGAACCCGGGGGTCATGCACCGCGGTTTCTCGGGCTGGATGGGCATGTAGCCCACTCGAGTTTCAAGGTGGATCGATGCCCCGTCTTGTATGTCGGAGGGTTGCATTCGTGTTCTCGGGAGTCGAGGGCCACTGCCCTTGAAGCAGCGATTTGCCATATGCGCTCGTCAGGCGTACAATCTGGACGCTCGTCGGGCCTAGTCCGCCCAGGAGCATTGACAGCACGACAGGCTCCGACCGTTAGGCGCGGCTCCTGTCCGAACACAGGCCACTGCCCGGAAATGTCGAGAGACGCCAATGGGTAGAACAGCCCTCCCCGGCTTAAGGGGAAGGCTAAGGTGGCTGGTCAGCCGAGCGAATCTCGGCGTGACACTACGTCGGACAGTGCCAAACCCCGGACGAGGGAAGGAGCGGTGCGAGCGATGCTTATGCGCGCTCGCCCCTCTTGGGTGTGCCCGAACACCCTTCGCCCTCGGTCCGAAAGGTCGAGGGCTTTTTCGTGCGGTCAGGACCTGTTGTCGTTGGAAGAGGACCTAAGTGAGACCCTCAAGTCCCTAGGTCCCGGCTCCCTCAGCTCGAGGGACGGGACCCTTGAGCGACCTGCCGGCCCGCCGCGCACAGCTGCGGCACGGACTCGGGAGGAGGGAGCGCAATGATCTACCTGACCCGCATGCTGGGCAAGCCGGTCGTCGACGCCGCTGGCGACGAGATCGGCCACATCAACGACGTCGCCATCGCCACAGGCGAGGTCTTCCCGCGCGTGACTTCGTTGGCGTTCGTCGGCCCGGACAAGACTCCCTTCATGCTGTCATGGCGCAAGTTCGTCGAAGCGCTCGACGCCGAGGCCGTAAGGCTCAACGTCCCTCGTACCGCCATTCGATTCTCGTACCTGCAGCCCGATGAGGTGCTGCTCGCTCGCGACCTGCTCAACAAGCAGATCGTGGACACCCAGGGCATGAAGGTCGTCCGCGTCAACGACCTCAAGCTCTCCGAGTCCAAGAGCCAACTGCGGCTGCTCGGCGCGGAAGTGGGCGTACGCGGCATTCTTCGCGGCATCTCGCCGACCCTTGAGCGCTCGGCCGATACGCTCGCGCGTCTCGTCGGCCGTTCCATTCCCGAGAACATCATCGCGTGGAACTACATGGACCTCCTCGACCGCGACCTCTCGCAGGTCAAGCTCTCGGTCACTCACAAGCGCCTGCACGAGCTGCACCCCGCCGACGTCGCCGACATCCTCGAGAAGCTCTCGGCCACGCAGCGCGCGAAGGTCTTTGAGCATCTCGACAACACCATGGCCGCCGAGGCGATCTCCGAGCTCGAGGACGAGTTGCAGGCCGACGTCATCGAGGACCTGACCAACCAGCGGGCCTCGGACATCCTCGGCATGATGGATCCCGACGACGCCGCCGACGTCATCGCCGACCTCTCCTACGACAAGGCCGAGATGCTGCTGCGCCTGATGGGAGTGAAGGAATCCCGGCAGATCCGCTCGCTGCTCGGCTACAAGGAGAAGACGGCCGGCGGCATCATGACGCCCGAGTTCACTACCGTCACCGCGGACATGACCATGCAGCAGGTCATCGACCACATGCGCGAGAGCGCGGCCGAGAACGAGAGCATCTACTACATCTACGTCGTCGAGGAGGCCAACCACCTCACCGGCGTGATCTCCCTGCGCGACCTGCTCATATCGCCGGCCGACACGCTCGTCAGCGACATCGTGCGACGCGAGCTTTTCACCGTCGAGGTGGACGACGACCAGGAAGACGTCGCCGAGACGATGAGCAAGTACGACCTGCTGGCGCTCCCGGTCGTCGATGAGACCGGCCGGATCCTCGGCATCGTCACGGTGGACGACGCGCTCGACGTCCTTGAGGAGGAGTCCGCCGAGGACTTGGCGCTGGCGACGGGCTCGCTGCACCGCTTCGAGGCGAAGGGCATCTGGAGCTGGTTCAGCAAGCGCTCCGGCTGGCTCATCGTGTGGCTCGTCCTGGGCGCGGGCGCTTCCATGATCCTCTGGGGCTTCTCGGCCAGCCTCGCCGACTTCATCGCGGCGGTCCTCTTCATCCCGCTGGTCATCCGCCTTTCCGAGGACATCTCGGCGCACTCGCTCGCGGTGATGATCGAAGCGGGCGACCCCGAGGAGCGACCCCGCTTCTCGCGGCAGCTGGCCACCGACATGGCCGTCGGGGGCGGTATCGGCGTGGTGAGCGGGCTGCTGGCATTCACCCTGCTCGAGCTCGTGCGCGAGCCCCACGACGTGGCCGTCTCGCTCGCGCTGTCGGTCGCCCTCACCGTGGTGGCGATGGCAGTGGTCGGCGCGGTCGTGCCCTACCTCGCCCTGAAGCGCGACGCGACCGGCTGGCGCGCTCCCTCGGCGCTCGTCTCCACCGGTATCGCCGCTACGGGACTCACGATCTACCTGGCGCTCGCCACCTATCTACGACACGTGATACCGCTCTAGCGGAGGTCGCCCATGACGCCGACGACCTCCAAGACACGCCGCCGCGCGCTGGCCTTCCTCGCCGTCATCGGCCCTGGGATCATCGCCGCTTCCGCCGGGAACGACTCCGGCGGAATCTCGACCTACTCAGTGGACGGGGCACGCTACGGCTACGCCATGCTGTGGATGATCTTGCTCATGACCGTATCCCTGGTGATCGTGCAGGAGATGGCGGCACGCATGGGCGCGGTCACGGGCAAGGGCTTCGCCGCGCTCATCCGAGAGCGGTTCGGCGTGCGCCTGTCGCTCTTCGCGATGCTGGCGCTTCTGACCTCGAACGCAGCCACGAGCGTGGCCGAGTTCGCCGGCATCGCGGCCGCGATGGAGCTGTTCGGCATATCGAAGTACGTATCCGTTCCGCTCGCGGCCGCGGTCGTCTGGCTTCTCGTGGTGCGCGGCAGCTACCGCGCCGTCGAGAAGGTCTTTCTCGGGCTGTCCGCGCTGTTCGTCGCCTACATCATCGCGGCCGTGCTCGCCAAGCCGGACTGGGGTGCCGTGCTCCGCGCGACTGTCGTTCCGAGCTTCATCCCCGAGCGTGAGTTCGTGCTTCTCGTGATCGCTACGGTGGGCACCACCATCGCGCCTTGGATGCAGTTCTTCGTGCAGTCGAACATCGTTGACAAGGGAATCTCGGTCAAGGAGCTCGTGTACCAACGCGCCGACGTCATCGTGGGCGCGATAGTAGCCAACCTGATCGCGTGGTCGATCATCGTCACCACCGCGACGGTGCTAGCCCCGCGCGGCATCGGCATCGCGAACGCCGGGGAGGCGGCCGAGGCCCTGGCTCCCGTCGCGGGCCAATACGCGAGCATCTTGTTCGCGGTCGGCCTGCTGGGCGCGAGCCTGCTGGCCGCGTGCGTTCTGCCCCTTACCGCGGCGTACGCCATCTGCGAAGCCTTCGGCTGGGAGCGCGGCATCGATCGGAGCTGGTCGGAAGCACCAGCGTTCAACGGTATCTACACCTTCGTCATCGCTTTCGGGGCCGCGTTCATCCTGATTCCTCGCCTCGACCTGATAGCGATCATGGTGTTCTCGCAGGCGATAAACGGCGTCCTTCTGCCCTTCCTCCTCATCTTCATGATGAAGATCGTCAACGACCGGCGCCTGATGGGTCGCTACGTGAATGGTCCCGCGTACAACCTCCTCTCATGGGGCACGATCCTGGTCGTCATCGGCCTTACCGTGGCACTGCTCGTGATGACCGCGTTCGGCCTTGGCTGACGGCGTATACTTGCCTCGCCAGCGCGCTTGCGCGGGCAGACTGGCTGCTCGGCGCGAAGGGGCCGAACATGGGGAGTGCCTCCGACAGGGCGAAGCGCTCGATTCGCGAACGCGCGCGGCAAGCACGCCGCGAGATGGTGCCGGCCGCGCGAGCCGAGGCCAACGCCGCGATCGCCGAGGCGTTGCTGGCGCTGCCTGAGGTAGCCGAGGCCCGCGCCGTGCTCGCCTACGGCGCCACGCGGGAGGAGGCCGACCCCGGACCCGCGCTCGCGCACCTGCGCGAGACGGGCGTGCGCATCGCGATGGTGCGCGTCGACGCGGACTCCCGCGACCTCTCGCTTCGCTGGGTCGATGACCCCTCGGAGCTCGAGGACGGCGCCTTCGGGCTCGCGCAACCGCAAGATGGCGCCCCGATCGCGCCCGACGCGGTCTTCGACGTCGTGCTCGTGCCGGGGGTGGCGTTCGACCCTCGTGGCGGCCGACTGGGATACGGCGCGGGCTACTACGACCGTCTGCTGCCCAGGTTGCGAGAAGAATGCGTGTCGATCGGAGTGGCCTTCGACGAGCAGGTCGTCGAGGTCGTACCCGTTCACGATCACGACGTACCGGTGGACGTCGTCCTTACTCCCACTCGCGTCATTCGGACGCACGCCAAGACAGGCTGACACGGTGACGAGCACGGTGGCTGCGCGCTGAAAGCCCTGATAGCGGAACGCCTGCAACTGTGCAAGAATCTCGGTGAACCACCGAGGGGGGTGATCAATTGAGATGCCGGACATAGGGCCACGCCCGATGAGGCTCCCAGTATAGAGGCGTCACGGAGCGTGGCAATTCGCAGTCTATCACTACTATGAACACTCGTCCCGGGCATTTGTGTGTCCGGAATCAGAACGGAGGAGTTGTGAAGCGACTCATCTGGTTGTCTGTTCTCGCCGCGCTGGCCGCGGTTCTCGCGGTCCCCGCCACGGCGCTTGCCGGCGAGTCGAAATACGTCAGGCTGAGCACAGGTTCTTCGCCTGCGTATTCGCCTTCATCCAGCAGCAAGTGGCTGAAGGCGAACCAAGGATCGGTTGAAGAGAGCGGCATTGAGGGTATGTTCGCGTCCATCCAGAGCAGGACGTCCTCTACAGCATCCTGGACCACTAGGAAGACCGTCCCCGTTCTTCCCGGCAGCAGCGCCTCCAGCTCGGTGAGCTCGAACGGCACCCGGTACTACTGGAGGCTGGCCTTGGGTTCTCTGCTGAAGATCGCGAACGGGTACGGCATCATCAACTCCTTCGACTAGACCCGAATCGCCGCCTCACGACGACCGCGCGGGCGGTGGACCAGAGGGCGTCCCGGATGAACCTCCTCACTGCCCAATCCGGGACGCCCCGCCAGGGTCTTCAGCCGGTCCGTTCCTACTAGGCCCCTGGGAGAATATGAGGGTGCTGATACGACAACAGGCGAGGGCACTTGCCCGCAGGTGGCCCCTGGTGCTCACCGCGGGCGGGACATTCGCGCTCGCAATCGCAGCGGGGGTGCACGAGGTCTATCTGGCGCGTCTCCCCGGGGCGGACCTTCTGAACAGCCTGGGCAACTACCTGCGGTACTCGATCGTGTGGCCTCTCGCGGTGCTCGTTCTGGCATTCGAGTTCGGCAGCGGGCCTCGAATCGTCGGCATGGACGAGTCGGTCGACGCCCACGTCGCGACCTCGCACAGACACTGGCTCGCGACGATGGTCCCGCCCGCCGCAGTGGTTGTCGCCCTTTTCGGAATCATCCTGGCGCTCAAGATGGTGGCCGTGTTCGCGGAAGGCGCGCGGTCGCCTCTCGGGTGGCACGTTGTGGCATCCGTGACGCTCAACATACTCGCCCCGTGCGTAATGGCCCTGCTCCTCGGCTTTGTGGCGGCAACGCGGCTCAAGCGGGTTGCGGGCTATGCGGTCGTCGCAGCATTCGCCTTCCTCGCGGGGCCATACTCGGAAATCGTCCCCATCGTCGCCCAAGCGGGGTTCTTGCAGGGCAAGGGGGGTCTCAACCTCTATCCGCTGAGGGATCTGTTCGGGGTGCTTGCTCCAGATGCGACCTGGTATGTCGACCCGCTGTACGGATTCCCAATGGAGCAGGCGCGATGGTTGCTCGCGGGATTCTGGATCACCCTCCTGATGGCGCTCCTCCTGCCCCGACTTACGAGCCCCCGCGTCCGCTGGGTGAGATTCGCCTCACCGGGACTCCTGTGCGCTGCGGGTCTCCTGCTCGTGGCGTTCCTGCTTCCTAGCAGCGAACTCCGGCGCGACTACCGACTGTTCGGAGGCAGCTCCCAGGTCACCGAGCAGGCGTACTATCGCTTGCAGTCCGAAGCTCCTGCACAACTTCAAGAGCCCGCCCGATTCGCGACGTCCAGCTACGAGATGAGCTTGTCCGCAGACCGCGAACTCAGGGCCACGACGACCGTACGCATCGCCAATGACAGCAGCGGCGGCGAGTATCGCTTCACCTTGTACCACGGCTACCGGGTTCTTCGGGTGCATGACTCCCAAGGGCGGCCTCTGGACTATTCGCGGGAGGGTGACTACGTCACCGTGCGGTCCGCGGAGAAGCAAGAGCGACTGACGTTCGAGTACCGCGGCAGCGGTGGCATCTACATGGCCAACAGCCAGTGTGTGTTCCTGCCCGGGTACTTCCCGTACTATCCGGTGCCGGGGTTCGTTCGCGTGTGGGACGATCTGTACTCGGCACCCGCCATGGACGTCGTCGACGCGGGGGCAGTCAAGTACACCGTGCGGTTCAAGGCACACGTCCCGCTAGTATCGAATCTCGAGCTGCACGAGGGACGCTTCGAGGGGAAGAACGCCGCGCCGACATTCATTGGAGGTCTGGTCACAGAACGGGAGATCGCAGGCCATCGTGTCGCCTACTATCCCGCCAGCGGATCGAACCCTGAGGGCCTTTCCGACCTCATCACTCGTGTGAGCGAGCTGGAGCGAGAGTTCGATATCGACGAACGCGTCCTCCCCGACGCCGTGCCCATCCTGCAGGCGCCCGAGTTCCACATGCTCGGCGGGGCCACACGCCTTCCGGGTGCACTGCTGGTTAGTGGGTTCGATGAATCGCTTGCCGGAGAAGTGCTGGTTGCGGCCATGCCGAGGAGGCCGGACCGCAGCAACCTCAAGGAGGCCTTCGTCCGCTTCTTCAGCGACTCGACCGGGGCGGCAGAAGCAAGCTTGGCATCGCTGAACAGCTCCGAGACGGCACGACCTGCCGAGCCGGTACCGTCGAGCCGGGAGATCGCCCGCCTCGAGAATGCCCGGCGCTCGGCCCGTACCGAGTGGGAGCTTGTCCAGAAGTACGTATATCCGGCCAGAGGCGTGGTTTCCCGACTCTTGCTTGCAAAGGTGCTCGCCGACGGCCAGGATGAGGCGCTGAGGGACACCTATCGGTACCTCTCCTCCGACAGTCAGCTTTCCGAAATCGAGTTCCTGACCCGCCCCAGCCACGGGGGGAAACAGTGATCCAGGTTCGCGATCTCAAGAAGGCGTACGGTAGGGTGCGGGCGCTCAAGGGAGTCAGCTTCTCGCTTCAGCCGGGGGTGACGGGCCTACTCGGCCCAAACGGGGCGGGTAAGACGACTCTGCTGCGCTGCATGCTGGGCATCATCAGGCCCACGAGCGGTGACGTGCGCCTTCCCGACGGCTCACGGGGCCAACACCGCGAGGTCGGCTATCTTCCTCAGAGGTTCGGGCTACTTAGGGAGCTGACAGTTCACGAGGCGCTAGCCTACTTCGCCGCACTCAAAGAGATGCCTCCGGACGACGTCGAAGCAGCCATTGACGAGGCGCTACGCGAAGTGAACCTGCTCGACCGCAAGTCGACCCAAGTCGGCGCGCTGTCCGGGGGTATGATCCGCCGAGTGGGTGTGGCCGCCACGCTCCTCGGGTGCCCCACAGTTCTGGTATTCGACGAGCCCACCGCAGGACTCGACCCGGAGGAGCGAGTCAGGTTCAAACGGCTTGTCGCCAGCCTCTCTCCGGCCCGCGCCGTCCTAATCTCTACGCACATCGTGGAGGACATTGTGGCCCTCGCTTCGCGCGTTATGGTACTGGACGGTGGTGAGGTGCGCGCGTCCGGCACACTCGAGGAGGTCGCCAACCTCGCCCGAGGGAAGTGCTACTTCGCTCCCCCGGGCCGAGTAAACGAGTACTCCGCGGACTACTTCATCGACGGATACGCGGAGGTGGATGGCCAGTCGTTCGCGAAGGTGCTTTCGCCCCGGCCGTACGAGGGCTTCACGCCGAGAACTCCCTCCGTCGAAGATGGCTATCTGTGCGTGACGAGAGGCATGGTGTGAGAAGACCGCTCGTATGGCACGTGATGTCCAACGCCGGCGGTTACGGTCTCGTGCCACCGATCGCTGTGGGCCTTCTCCTGCCGATGGGACTGCTGTTGGTTGAGCGGTCACGGATACCACAACTCAAACCGGTGTACCTCGACTACGCCGTCAGGCTGCTGATTCCTGCGTTTGCAGCATGGTGGCCCTCGCTTGCGTTCAAGGAACGAATCGAGGGAAACGGCAGGGAACTCCTCTACTTCCTCAGACGCAAGGGCGAGAGCGTGACCGCGCTCCTGATCGGGCTAGTGTACTGCCTGATGCTGATACCGTTCGCATCAGTCGCGCTCACCCGCGCCCAGTTCGCGCCGACCTCGCTCTACCTCCTCATTGCGCGCTGCCTCTTCGTCACTGCACTCACCTTCTTCGCGGCGTTCGCGCTCCAATCGGGAGTACTCGCGCTCGTTCTCACCGTTGCCGTGAATCTTGTCGTGATGTCACCCATGGAGAATGCGATCGACACCTCTGCGCTGGTCAGCTCAACAACAGGGGTGGGCTCGGCCTACGCGGTGGGGGCCGTGTACGTGCTGCTCTCGGCGGGGCTCTTCTGTCTGGGGGAGATGAGGAGTCGTCGCTTCACCCCCTGAACCCAGGTTTCGACGCGACGCCCTCCCAGCCCGCCGCTCGGGCTTCAGTCCCCTACGGCGTATCGTTGCCGTTCGCGACCATCTGGTCCAGCGTCACGAAGACATACCCGCGTTCCTTCAGTTCGCGGATGATCCACGGCAGCGCCTTGAGTGTCTGCGAGCGATTCCCGCCCCCGTCGTGAAGCAGCACGACCGCTCCGGGGCGCACATCTCGGATGACGTCGTTGGCGATCTTGCTCGCTCGGTACCCTCGCCAGTCCTGTGGATCCACCGACCACAACACGAGTCTCGCCTGCTGGCGCTTCGCCTCCAGGTACACGGTCCCGTCAACGCCGCCGCCAGGCGGACGGAACCACTTCGGAGTCACTCCGGTCACGCTGCGCACGGCGCGCTGCCCCGCGCCGACCTCCGCGGTCACGAGCTCCGGACTCGCCCCGGCCAGCGCCTTGTGGTTGTAGGTGTGCCCCCCGAGCGAGTGCCCTTCCTCGGCGATTCTTCGCATGACTCTGGGATTGGCCTTTGCTTGACGCCCGATCACGAAGAAGGTCGCCTTCACGTCGTGCTTCTTCAAGACGTCGAGGATGCGGTCCGTTTGCCCAGGCCACGGGCCGTCGTCGAAGGTGAGCGCGACGATGCGTTGCTCGGAGTGCGCCTCGGCCCTTATCAGCACCATCGGCGTCGGCGCGGTGATGGTCTCGCTCGACACCACGGACCCCGAGACCTCGCCCATCGACACTCGCCGAGAGCCGACGGCGCCAGCACGTACCATCCGCACGAGCGGACCCCTCCCCGTCACGCGCACGGACATCGGGATCGGCTGGGTCGTTTCCACGACTGATTCTGTCAGGTCTCGGCCGTCGCTCGTCCGGATGTCGTCGCCCGCGTACACGGAATCCGAGGGTCGCGCGGTTCTCCCGCGCAGGTGCACCTGTATCGGGCCACCGCCGCCCGGTATGGCCACCTGACCGGTGACCGCCAGAAGATCGCCGGGCTTGGACGCCGCGAGGCCGTCCGATATGAGCTGGCCGACCGTCGTTCCCGAGCGTACTCGCACGGATCGACCGTCCACGGTGAGTTGCACGGTCATGAAGTGGGCGTAGACGAGAACGACGACGGCCACGGCCACAAGGGCTATCGCAGCTGTCTCAAGGGGAGTCAACTCGGTACGGGCCGGGCGATGTGGGACGTACCAGCTCACCGGTGACCTAGTGGGATACGCGAGCGACTCGAGCGTGGGTTACCGAGAGAAGATCTCCGAGCGTCATGCGCACCATCGAAGAGGGCGTCCCCGCCGCGGGATAGACCACCTCGAAGCGCTCAAGGCTGTCGTCCAGCAGCACCGTGAGCCCGTCGGGCAGGTCGAAGGGGGATACGCCGCCGATCGCGTAGCCGGTCGCCGCCCTGACGAGGTCCGGGTCCGCCATCGACGCGCCCTCCGCGCCGACCTCCGCGGCTATCGCGTCGAGATCGCCTCGTCGGTCGCCCGCGACAAGCGCCACCACGGCCCTTCCCCCGACATCCACGACGAGCGACTTCACGATCTGCCCGAGTTCGCATCCCATCGCCTCGGCGGCCAACGCTGCGGTCTTGGTCGATTGGTCGAAGGTCACGATGCCCTCCGCGAGTCCGTGCGCCTCGAGGAACGAACGAACGCGTTCGCCGGAGCCCACCTTCGCCCAGGCGGGCTTGCTCTCACCGGTCATAGGGCTATCCTCTCGGCTTGATGTAGGGAGCGGGAACTCGTTGCGGTGCTCCGAGGGGGATCCTCAGCGACTCCAGAACCGCTTCCAGGTTCTCAGTCCACACCGCGAGCGACTTCAGCTCCAGTCGCAAGAGGGGCAACTCGGGATGCGGCCTGGCCACGGTGAATCCCATCCTCAGCAGGAAGTCGACACCCACCGTCGGCGCCACGGCGTAGTCTACCGGCCCGGCGATGGCATACGCCTCGACGGCCTTCTCGCCACGACTGACCAGATCGCGCAGGGCGGCCTGATACAGGACCTTGCCGAGACCCTTCTGGCGGGCCTCGGAGCGGATGTGCATGCACGCGATGAGCACCGCGTCATCGGAGGGCCTGCCGGCCGCGAACCACTGCACCTGCGGGAAGAAGCGCGCGGGGGCGTACTTCACGAAGCCCAGCGGCTCTCCGTCCTCCACCGCGACCAACCCGCAATCACCCCATGCGTCCGCGACCTGGATCATCCACTCGCGCGTGAAGCCCTCGTCGCATGCGGCGCCGCACTTGGGCTCGAGCTTCCGCGCGGACTCCCAGAACGTGCACCCGTCACACCCCGGCGGCAGATCGCCGAGTCGCTCGGGTGTGAGTGGTCTGAAGCGCCTTGCCACTGCCTGTGTCCGTCCTCCGCTGGCAGGAACGAGCTAGCCGTCGTCCTCGGGTTTCGTAGCTTGCTTCACTATTCTACCGAGTGAACGCAGGGCACCTTTGGCTTTGTCGGCCACGCCCGAATCGCGAACGGTCTTCGCGATTGTGACGCCCGCGGCAGCCGCGGAGGCGGCCAGCCGCTCGGCCCCCACTTTGGCATACGCCGAGCCCTTCCCGGCCGCAGCCGCAAGCCCGCCCGAGAGACCTTCACTTTCGGCCACGTCGCGCACCCGCACGACCTTGCCGTCGAACCCCAACACGTCTTCGGCGATCACTTCCTGGCGTCCGATGGCCGCATCGGCCGTCATGCCGCCACTGAGCTTGAGCTTGCGCACCTCGCCCCTCGCCGAAACCACGACGTCACGCACGTACCCGAGAGGAGAACCGGACTCCGTCATGACCTGCTGACCGACCCAGATGACGGTCTCGTCCCAAGAGAGCCCGAGTGTCTTCTCGGAGGATGCCCGCGAAGGGAGCTTCTTGCCGCCGTAGCGCAGGAAGCCGTCCTCGCGCTCAAGCCCGGCAAGCGGAAGGTATCGCCGGGGACGATCCACGACGTAGCCGAGCCGCGGCACGACGACCTCGACACCCACCGCGAGCGGCTTGCTGGGATGAAAGAGTACGTGCGCGACCTTGCCAAGCGGCTTGTCGGCGGCGCTCAGCACCTGCATGCCTTCGTACGAGCTGACTGACGGCACGGAGTCCCTCTCACCTGAAGAGAGGCCGGTCCGCCCCCTGGACGGCCGGCCCCTCGACCTAGTTGCTGCTACCGCGCTTCGATTCAGACCTGCGGTGCGGTCTCTTCTTCCGGCGCGTTCTCGGAAGCCTTCTCGGCTACGAAGTCCAGAGCTTCCTGGGTCTTGTCCGCCGCCACGTCAACGCCTTCCTTCACGCCTTCGCCGACTTTGGCGACCACGCCTTTGGCCGACTTGCTGACCTCAGCTACCTTCTCGCGCGCGACGCCGGAGGCCTTGCCGACCTGCTCCTGCAGCCGCTCGCGCGCCGCATCGATCTTCGTCCGGATCTCGTCGCTGGTTTCTGACGCCTTGTCCTTCCCGGTAGCATAGAGATCGGTTACGCGCTCACGGCCGGTCTCATACACTTCCGTGACCTTGGTGCGGCCGGTCTCGTACATCTCCCGGCCCTCGTCCATGTACTCGTTGAACTTGCCCGCGACGAACTCGCGGTTCTCCTTGCCCGAGCGGGGCGCGAATAGCAGGCCGAGTACGGCGCCGATGATCCCGCCAAGCAAGAACGCGCCGAAAACGCCTCCGCCGCCGCGTCTGCCATAGTCGTCGCACATGCTTAGAGCACCTCCGTTGATGATCTAGGGCCAGTAGCCACCGGGCGCGAAGCGCGCCCGGACACACACTCTTTGTACCCTACTTTACTCTATCGAGGGCAGCCCGAACTAGGCGGTCTACCAGGTCTTGGAAGCTGATTCCCGTGGCCTCGGCGGCCATCGGTAGCAGGGATGTCTCCGTCATGCCTGGGCTCGTGTTCGTCTCGAGCACCCAAGGTCTCCCTTCCTCGTCTACGACCATATCGGCCCGGCTGACGTCTCTGCAGCCCAACAGCGCGTGGGTCTCGGCAGCGAGCCTCTCGACCTCCGCGATCACTTCCGGCGCGAGTCTCGCCGGAACGAAGTAGTCCGTCTCCCCCCGTGTGTACATCGCCGAGAAGTCGAAGAGCCCGGACTTGGCTACGATCTCCACTGGCGGCAACACGCTGACCCCACCGGACCCGTCCAGAACGGATACCGCCAGCTCGCAGCCGTCGATCCACTTCTCAACGATGGCCTTGTCGCCGAAGGACAGCGCGTTGAGCAGCGCCTCGGCCAGTCCGTCGACGTTCTCGACTCGCGTCAGTCCCAGCGCCGAGCCCTGCTTCGCGGGCTTGACCACCAGCGGCAGACCGCCGACCGCGTCCGGTATCAGGTCGATCGCGGTAGCGGCGCCCGCTTCCTTGAAAGCGTCAGCGGTGAACGCGACCCACGGCGGCGTCGGGATGCCCGCCTCGGCGAAGAGGCGCTTCGAGACCGCCTTGTCCCACGCCAGCGCCGAGGCGATCACGCCGGGCCCGGTGTAGGGGATGTCCAGGAACTCCAATACCTCCTGGATCGTCCCGTCCTCGCCGTACTTCCCATGCAAAGCGATATAGACCGCATCGGGCTTCTCGCGCCTGAGCGTCTCGACGAGGTCGGGGGTCACGTCCAACGCCAGCGCCCTGTAACCTGCGTCGTTGAGCGCCGAGAACACCCTGCGACCGCTGGCGAGTGAGACCTCTCGCTCAAGCGAGCGCCCGCCCATCAGGACGGCGATCTTCTCGTTCACGCTTACCCCCTCACACAGCGGCGCGCGCAGGGAGCGCGCCCGCGTTGATGAATGCTCTGTACAGCTCGAGCCTGTCCTCGAAGACCTCGGCCAGACGGCGAATCCCCTCTCGGATGGCATCCGGCTCAGCGTAGCAGAAGGCCAGGCGCATGCAGTTCAGTCCTCGGCCATCGGGGTAGAAGGCGCTCCCCGGAACGTAGGTGACTCCGTGCTCAACGGCCTCGGCCAGCATGACTTGTGTATCGATGAACTCGGGTAGGGTCACCCAAACGAAGAAGCCGCCCTCCGGGTGCGTCCACCGCGCCTCCTCGGGGAAGTGCTCCTCGAGCGCCTCGAGCATGGCATCGCGCCGCTCGGCATACGTCTTGGTGAGGTCTTGCAGCACCCTGCGCCACTTGGTGTCGAAGAAGTAGTGCTCCGCGGTGATCTGGGCGAACGCGCTCCCGCACAGATCCGCTGCCTGCTTCGCGAGCAGCACCTTGGCTAGTATGGGTTTGGGCGCGCTCATCCAGCCGAGACGCAAGCCCGGCGCGAAGATCTTGCTGAAGGTCCCAAGGTAGATGACGTCCTCGTCCAGCGCCCTTAAGGGCTTGACGTGACCTCCCTCGAATCGAAGTCGGCCGTAGGGGTCGTCCTCGATCACGGGGATATCGAACTGCCGCGCCAGCTCGAGCAAGCGCCGCCTTCGATCGGGCGCGAGCGTCACGCCGGCCGGATTCTGGAAGTTCGGGATCGTGTAGATGAACTTCGCGCCCCTCGGTCCGAGGCGACTCAGCTCGTCTTCGAGCAGGTCCATCCGCATGCCGCAGTCGTCCATGGGTACGCACACGATCTCGGGCTGGTACGCGGAGAAGGCCTGCAGCGCACCAACGTACGTCGGTCCCTCGGCGATAATCGTGTCCCCGGGGTCCAGGAAGACCTTCGCGAGCAGATCGAGTCCTTGCTGCGCGCCCGCGGTGAGGATGATGTCGTCGGCAGGAAGCCGCACGCCGACCTCGGCCATGAGCTCCGCGACGAACTGCCGGAGCTGAGGACGGCCCTCAGACGAGCCGTACTGGAGGGCGCTGGCGCGGTCGACGTGCATCGCCCCGCGAGTGGCCGCGAGCACTGCCTGCTCTGGGACTCTCGATACCTCCGGCATCCCGCCGGACAGCGAGATCATGTCGGGCCTGGAGGCAGCGGCGAAGAGGTCTCTGACCGCCGAGGACCGAACGTCGGACATGCGCTCGGCGTATCGCCCACTCCATCTGTCGAACACGACCCTTGCGGTACCCATGACCATCACCCGCTCGCTCTCGCCCATCGACGATTCCCGTCGATGTCCGCGGCCCAGAAACGAAACGACCCCCGCCGATAGGGCGAGGGGTCAGTCGCGGTACCACCTATCTTCGTCTCGGATCGAGCCCGAGACCTCCGTCCCGTCGATAACGGCCCGGGTGGCCGACCCGCTTCCGGCGCTCGCCTTGCGCGTTCGCCCTGGCGGTGGATATCGGAGGGGTGGCTGGGCTCATGGCGCCCTCTTCCCTCACATCCGCTTGCGATATCGCTCCTCCGAGACCTCCCCGAAGGTTGCTCGCAAGGGTAGCACCGCGGTTTGCGGGGGTCAAACGAACGAGTTGCCTCACCAAAAATGTCGTCCAAACCGATTCGTTGCCTCACGTAAGAATGTCGTCGAACGTCTAGCGTCG
>JBBILP010000007.1:0-17034 GCA_037444885.1 Actinomycetota bacterium
TCGACTGAGGGCGTCGCTTTCGCCGCCACTGCGACAGCCTGGTCCACGTCGCCGCGCGTCTGGATGGTCACCGGCGCCGGGGACGGACGTCCGCCGGAGCTGGCTAGCGGGCGCGCGTCCGGCCACGACCCGATCGCCCACATGATCGCCGCGGCCATGAGCACCCCGCCCACGACGCTGCCCAATGCGGCCGAGATGACCACGGTCGCGCTCGACCAGCGCCGCATGGTGGTCGGCTCCTCGCAAGGTTCGTCCGAGTCCTCGGTGTACTCGCACACGGGCAAGGGGCCTTCGGGCCACTCCTCCTCCGCCTCAGACTGCAGTGCTGGCGAGGGCTCGGCCGACGGTCCGGCTGGAACGGGCATTGTCGGCTGCCAGGCAGGCCCGAACTCGGCGGACTGCTCTGGCTGCTGCTCTTCGTCGTCCCAGGTCATGGCCATCCTCTCGGCGGAGATGCTCGGGGCGTAGTGGAGTATACCCCCGAGATGTGGAGAGCCTGCGGAGGGCGACTACGGGATTGCGAATCCGAGCGCAGAGAGCACGGGTGAGGCCGCGGCTCCCGCCGCGAGTGTGAAGATCACGCACGCCACGAGGGCGGTTGTCGCGCTGACCGATCGCTCGAGGGGCGCGTCCTCCGTCTCGCGCTGACCGAAGAACATCGACTGCACGATGCGGAAGTAGTATCCCGCCGACGCCACGCTCACAAGCACGGCAAGCACGACCAGCCACACGTATCCAGCATCGAGCGCGGTCCCGAACAGATACAGCTTCCCGAAGAAGCCGACCATGGGCCGACGAGCGAGAGCAGGTAGACGACCATCGACCACGCGACCCACGGCCTGCGAGAAGCCAGCTGGCCGAGGTCGGAGATCTCGGGTCCCTCCTCGGCCACGACGAGCATGACCGCCATCGACGGCACGCCGTAGGCGACCGCGTAGAGCACGGCCGATGCGAGTCCGATCTCGGTCCCGGCCGCGACACCCATCAGTAGGTACCCGGTGTGCGCGATGCCGGAGTACGCCATGAGCCGCCGGATGTCGGTCTGCGGAAACGCCGCAAGGTTGCCGAGCACCATGGAGAGCGCCGCGCCCACGAGCGCGAACGTGACCACCGAGGTCGAAGAAGGCGCGACGGCCGCCACGAACCTCACGATGGCCGCCATTCCGGCGATCTTGGGCACCGAGGAGACGAACGCCACCGACGCGGGCGGGGCGCCGGCGTATGCGTCGGGGGTCCAGAAGTGGAACGGAGCTGCCGACATCTTCGCGAAGAGCCCCACGAGCGTGAACACGACGCCGATGGTGCCGAGCATCGTATCGCGAGAGAAGTCGAAGCCCGCAAACGCCGTCGTGCCCGAGACCCCGAACACGAACGACATTCCGTAGGCCATCACCAGGCTCGTGAGAAGCGAGAGCAGGAAGTACTTGAGTGCCCCCTCGAGGCTGCGCGCGTTGCGCCTGCGGTATCCGATGAGGACGTATGCCGGCATGGTCGAGAGCTCGGCCGCCATGAACAGCGTGACAAGGTCGGATGCCATCGCCATGAACATGCCGCCCAGCGCCGAGAACAGCGCGAGCGCCGCGGCGTCGGCCCTGCGCTCGTCACCCATCCCTCGGCCATGAAGCCACAACAGGAACACAGCGGTGAGTCCAGCCACGGTGGCGCGCACGAAAGCGGCCGTGGCATCGGCCGTGAGCATGTCGCCGACGAGCTTCGGAGCGGGACCCACCGCCCAGACCGCGACGACCGTGGCGGCGGCCGCAAGCGCGCTCCCGATCAGTGTCGCCCCTCGGCCGCGTCCGGGCATGCGCTCGCCGAACAGCGCCAGCAGCGCGCCGAGAAGAACCAGGTACTCGGGGATGTATAGGGCGTATCCCCGCATCCGCTAGGCTCCCATCGCCTTGAGCATGGCCTGGACGGCCGGGTCGACGAAGCGCAGCAGGCTCGACCAGTACACGCCGACGACCAGGCTCAGCACCATGAGCGGGACGACGGTCGCGAGTTCGATCGCGGTGATGTCGCCGATCTTCTCGACCGCCGGCGACGGCGTGCCGAGAATCGAGCGCTGCACCATCCACAGCATGTAGGCCGCCGCGAGCAGGACGCCCACCGCCGACAGGATGACGTAGCCACGCCACATCTCGGAC
Source organism: Actinomycetota bacterium (assembly GCA_037444885.1). Taxonomy (GTDB): domain Bacteria; phylum Actinomycetota; class Coriobacteriia; order Anaerosomatales; family JBBILP01; genus JBBILP01. The sequence continues at coordinate 2,148 of JBBILP010000007.1, forward strand.
TGCCAGGCGCCGAGAAGGCTCAGGAACTCGCCCACGAACCCCGAGAGTCCCGGAAGCCCCAGCGAGCCGAATGACGCGAAGGCCAGGATGCCCGCGATGACCGGCGTGCGGTTCGACAGCCCCGCGATGTCGGCGATCTGGCGGGTGTGCGTCCGCTCGTAGACCATACCGACGAGGAGGAAGAGGAGGCCCGTGAGCAATCCGTGAGAGAACATGACCGCGATCGCGCCGTTGATCCCGGTCGCGTTCCCCGCGGCGATTCCGAGCATGACGAATCCCATGTGCGAAACGGACGAGTAGGCGACGAGCTTCTTGAGATCGGGCTGAGCGAACGCGACGGCCGCCCCGTAGATGATCGAGATAGTCGCGAGCAGCGCGATGAACCACGACCATTGCTCGGCGGCCTCGGGAAGCATCGGCAGACTGACACGAAGGAATCCGTAGGTTCCCATCTTCAGAAGCACGCCTGCCAGCAGGACCGACGCCGCGGTGGGCGCCTCGACGTGCGCGTCCGGTAGCCAGGTGTGCAGCGGCCATACCGGGACCTTCACCGCGAAGCCTAGGAAGAACGCGGCGAACACCCACCACTGGAAGCCGACGGGCAGGTTGGACGACGCGAGCTTGACCATATCGAACGTGCCGCCATCGGGATGCAGGAACAGCGCCAGGATGCCTATGAGCATGAACACCGAGCCTAGCAGCGTGTAGAGGAAGAACTTGATCGCCGCGTATTCGCGCCTGGGACCTCCCCAGGTCGCGATAAGGAAGTACATCGGAACGAGCACGAGCTCCCAGAACACGTAGAAGAGCACGAAGTCCAACGCGCAGAACACGCCGTTCATGCCGACCTCGAGGAGCAGGATCATCGCGAAATACGCGCGCGGCTTCAGCTTGATGTGCCATGAGGCAAGAACCGCCAGGAAGGTGAGCAGAGCGGACAGTCCCAGCATCGTGACCGAGATGCCGTCGACCGCCATGAAGTACTGGATGCCGACCTGGGGCACCCAGGTGAAGCGCTCGACGAACTGCATGCCGGCGTCGCCGACGTCGAACGCCGCCACCAGCCATACCGCCAGCACCAGGTCGACCAGCGTCACGGCGGCGGCCACCCATTTCGCTAGGTGCTCACGGGACCGAGGCAGCAGCGCCACGGCCAACGCGCCCGCCAAAGGCAGAAACGTGATGGTCGTCAGCAAGGGGAACATGCGCCTCAAGCTCCTTTCATGGCGATCATCAGCATCAGAAGCACGACCGCTCCCAGCACGTACTTCTGGTAGACCTGCACTCGGCCGACTTGTAGCTTTCGAAGCTGCGCACCGGCCTTCCTGACCGAGGTGCCGAGTCCGTTCACGGCGCCGTCGATCGCGCGGACGTCAAACGCCCAGGACCAGTCGCAAAGGCGGTTCCATGCGGCCGCCACACCGTTGACCGCGCCGTCCACCACCCGCAGATCGAACCGCGACAGAGCGTCGGATCCATTCACGAACGGCCGCACGAACACCGCGTCGTAGGCGTGATCGAAATACAGCTTCTGGGCGAGCATGTCGTAGAGGTAGCCGAAGCGGTGCTTGAGCGAATCCGTAGTGAGCTTCGCGCCCGGCCGCCCGTACACCCACCATCCGACGGCGAGACCGGATAGCGCGACGGCGCTCGATCCGACCGCCATGCCGATCGCCGGCCAGTGGCCTTTGTGGCCGAGGAAGCCCGCGAACGCCGGCGACGAGAAGCCGATGACCGCCGTGATCGCCGCCAACAGGACCATCGGGGCGAGCATCTCGGCATGCCCCTCCTTGGCCTTCGGATGGTGCGCGTAACCGGTGAACACTCGGAACCACAGCCGAGCAACGTAGAACGCCGTCACGAACGCCGCGAGAAGCGCCACGAAGAAGGTCACGTAGTGCTGGCCGTTCCAAAGCGCGGTGAGGATCTCGTCCTTCGACCAGAAACCCGAGAGCGGGAAGATGCCCGCCAGCGCAAGGGAGCCCGCTGTGAAGGTCGCCGTCGTCCACGGCATGCGCTTCGCGAGTCCGCCCATCTCGCGCATGTCCTGCGTGTGGCACGCGTGTATGATCACGCCCGCGCCGAGGAACAGTAGGGACTTGAAGAAGGCGTGCGTGACCAGGTGGAACATTCCCGGCACGAATCCGCCCGCGCCGAGAGCCACGAACATGTAGCCGAGCTGGGAGATAGTCGAGTACGCAAGGACCTTCTTGACGTCGTGCTGCACCGCGCCGAGCAGACCACCGACGAGCGCGGTCGTGGCGCCGACGAACATCGTCACGGACAGCGCAGCGGGGGCCGCCTCGAAGATCGGCAAGGCACGCGCCACGAGGTAGACGCCCGCCGCGACCATGGTGGCCGCGTGGATGAGCGCCGAAGCAGGCGTGGGACCGGCCATCGCGTCGGGCAGCCACACGTGCAGCGGCACCTGCGCCGACTTGCCCATCGCTCCGAAGAGCAGCAGGAGGGCACACGCCAACGCTACGCCGGGCGCCCAGGCCGCCGCCTCGCCCAAGACCACGTCGAAGTCGAAACTTCCGGAAGCCTTGTACATGACGGCCAGCCCGAGGGCGAAGCCCACGTCACCCACTCGAGTCGTTAGGAACGCCTTCTGCGAGGCCCTCCTCGGCGCCTCCTGCTCGTGCCAGAAGCCGATGAGCAGGTAGCTGCAAAGACCCATGACCTCCCAGGCCAGATACAGCATGAGGAAGTTGTCGGCGAGCACGAGCGCGAGCATCGCCGCGCTGAACAGCGAGAGTACGGCGAAATACCAGCCGATCCGCTCGTCTTTGTGCATGTAGCCGATCGAGTAGACCTGCACGCACGTCCCGACTAGCGTGATCACCACGAGCATAGCCGCCGAGACCGGATCTACCAGGATGCCGAAGTTGAGTTCCGTCTCGCCGATCCGCCCGAAGGTGAAGGTGCCTCGGTAGACCTCGGCAAGCTCGCCTGACGACTCGCCGGGGACCGCCTCGGCGCTTGCCGCCGCGAGCTTGGCATGCTTGGCTTCCTTTGCCGCTCCCCACGTCTCGGCGAACACGAAGAGCGACATGACGAGAGCGATCGCCATCGCGGCCACCGAGAGCCAGCGCGCGGCGTTGCGGGCCTTGCGGGACATCGGCGCCATGAGAGCGAAGGCGCCGGCGGGCAGTAGCGGTATGGCGGCGACCCAGCCCATCGTCACCCCTTCAGCTTGTCCATCGTCGTGAGCTCGATGCTCTTGGTCTCACGGTAGATCGCCAGGACGAGCCCAAGACCCAGGCCGATCTCGGCCGCCGAGACGACCATGATGAAGATCGCGAAGAGCTGACCAGTGAGCACATCCGGGGTCAGGAACCGGGACATGGCCACGAGGTTCACGTTCACCGCGTTGGCCATCAGCTCGAGCGACATGAGCACCATCACGGCACTGCGCTTCGAGACCGCACCGTAAAGCCCCAAGGCGAACAGGACCGCGCCCAGCGCGAGGAAGGAGTTCAGCCCGACGCTCACCTGTCGCCGCCTCCCGCCCACCAAACAGCGCCCACAAGCGCTACGAGCAGCACTACCGAGGCAAGCTCGAACGGAATCATCCAGTGCGTGAACAGGATCTCGCCGAGAGCCGCCACACCGGGTGGCTCGGCGGGCATCGGGGGCGGCACTGGACGGTAGCCCAGCACCCCCGCGTAGATCACCATCCCGAACACGGCCGCCATCACCACGGCGCCGACGGAGAGATCGAGAGAGCGCACGGCATCCTCGCGTCGACGCAGCGTCAGCATGATCACGAACAGCATGAGAACGGAGACCGCGCCCGCATACACCATGAGCTGCGCGAGTGCGACGAACTCCGCCGAAAGGAGCAGGAAGATGCCTCCGAGCGCGGTCATCGCCTCGAGCATCCAGAACGCGGCGCGCACGACGTTGCGCGAGGACAGCATGCCGATGGCTCCGCCGATGGCGGCGAACGCCAGCAGACCGAACGCCACTCCGTTCACGCTAGCCGACATCCGTCCCACCTCCCGCCACGGGCGTCTCCGGGCGCTCCTTGCGTACCGAGGCGGCGTCTACGTCCGCCAGGAGCTCCTCGAGCATCTCGTTTGCGTCGATGACCGCCAGCTCGTAGTCGTGGCTCATCTTGATCGCGTCGAACGGGCACACCTCCACGCAAAGGCCGCACATCATGCACGCCCCCGCCTCGTACGTGAGGGAATCGATGTGCTTCGTCTTGTCTTCCCGCGTGGTGAAGTCGAGCGCCAGTATCTCGTCCGGGCACGCGCGCACGCAGTTCATGCACGCTGTGCACTTGTGGGCGCCGTCCTCGGCGTACTTGGGCCGAACCGCCCACCTGGCGCGCTCGGGAAGCTCGATGCGCTCATCTGGGTACTGCACCGTGATCGGTCCACGAAGCAGGTTGCGGAACGCTACGCTCAGGCCCTGGAGAAGTCCGGTTCCGAACGGCATCACGCCACCGCCTTCAGCACGAACCCGGTGACGAGGATCCACACGAGCGACGCCGGAATGAGCACCTTCCAGCCGTACGCCAGGAGCTGGTCGATGCGAATACGCGGTAGCGTTCCCCGAATCCACATCAGCACGAAGATGCCCACGTAGGTCTTGATCAGGAAGACCATCGCGCACAGCCACGCGGGCGCATCCGGATACCACGGCACGAGCCATCCGCCGAAGAACACCGTCGCGGCCAGCGCGGAGATGATGAAGCTGTTGGAGAACTCGGCGAGGAAGAAGAACGCGAACTTCATCCCCGAGTACTCGTTGACGAAACCGGCGACAAGCTCGGATTCCGCCTCCGACATGTCGAAGGGCGTCTGGTTCAACTCGGCCAGCCCCGCGATCAAGAAGAGAACGAACGCCGGGAACTGCGGGATTATGTACCACCTCGGGATGAAGCCGAGCCAGAGTCCCTGCTGGGTACGCACGATCTCCGCGAGATTGAGCGAGCCCGCGATCAGCACCACGCCGAGTACCGACAGCAGCAGCGGGACCTCGTAGGCGATCTGCTGGGCGGTGGCGCGCATTCCGCCGATCAGCGACCACTTGCTGTTCGACGCCCAGCCGGCCATGAGCACGCCGACCGGCACGATAGCGAGCACGCCGAACACGTAGAAGAGCCCGTTGTCCAGATCCGCGAACTTGAGCGACTCGTGGAACGGAAGCGCGAGATACGCCATGAACGAGGGCACGAACACCACGAACGGCGCGACCACGAACAGGGCCTTGTCCGTCAGTGAGGGGTTGAAGTCCTCTTTGGTGAGCAGCTTGACGACGTCGGCGATCGTCTGGAGAGTGCCGTGCCAACCGACCCGCATCGGCCCCAGCCTCAGGTGGAAGTGGCCGAGCACCTTGCGAAGCATGTAGATCAGCACGACCCCGTTGACCAGCATGAGGCCGAGCGCCGCGAGCGCTTTGAGCAGGACTTCGAGGTAGGGGCTCATCTGTCGATCTCCCCCAACACGATGTCTAGGCTGCCCACGATCGCCACCGCGTCCGCGATCTTGTAGCCGGGCAACACCTCGTCGATGACCGCGAGGTTGTACAGCGCCGGGGGCCGAATCTTGAGGCGGTACGGCTTGTCGGAGCCATCCGAGATGACGTGCACGCCAAGCTCGCCGCGCGGCGATTCTACCGCCGCGTACGCTTCGCCCGCCGGCGGCCTCAGAACGCGTGGGACCTTCGCGGTGAAGTCACCCGCAGGCATGCCATCGAGCAGCTGAGTGGTGAGCTTCGCCGCCCAGCGCATCTCCTCCATGCGGACGACGTAGCGGTCCCAGCAGTCCCCCACAGACCCGACCGGGATATCGAAGTCGAGCTCGGGATAGATGCCATACGGCCGCTCTTTGCGCACGTCCCAGCCGAATCCCGAGCCTCGCAGGCTTGCTCCGGTCAGACCGAAAGCCACCGCGGTCTCAGGCGAGATGATCCCGATTCCCTTGACTCGGCGAAGGAAGATCTCGTTGCCCGAGAGGAGCTCGTCGTACTCCGACATGTACTTGTCGAAGGTCGAGAGGAACTTGCGAATCATCGGCTCGGTCTCGGGCGGAAGATCCATCAGCACGCCGCCGGGCCTCACGTAGTTGAACATCATCCGAGCACCGGTGACTGTCTCCAGGATGTCGAGCAACTGCTCCCTGTCGCGCAGACAGTAGAGGAACGGCCCCATCGCCCCGATGTCCAGCCCGAACGTGCCGAGCCACACCAGGTGGCTCGCGATGCGGTTGACCTCGGCGAGAAGGCACCTGATCCACCAGGCCTTCTCGGGCACCTCGATCTCGAGCATCCTCTCGACCGCCATGGCGAAGGCGGTCTCGGTGTGGATGCCGGAGAGGTAGTCCGCGCGATCGAGCAAGGTTCCGATGTGCGCGTACCGGCGGTGCTCGGACAGCTTCTCGATTCCGCGGTGCAAGTAGCCGAGCGACGCCTCGGCGGCGATGATCTCCTCGCCGTCGAGCTCGAGCAGGATGTGCAGGACGCCGTGCGTCGAGGGATGCTGCGGCCCCATGTTCACGACGAGGTGCTCGGTGGCGACCTCGTCTACGCCACGCGGAACCCGACGAAGCCCCTTCGGGAGGACCGGCGCCACGAGTTCGCCTTCGGCCGTGACGCCACCGGGTACGTGGCCGACCTCGTCGGCTACAGCGCTGTCGGCCGCGACTTCTTCCGCGCGCTCGGCTGCGTCATTCATCGGCGTCGCCGCCCTCCTTCGGGGTGACGCGCACGCCGGGTCGCGCGTAATCCGCGCGCTCTCGGATGGCCGCGGACTTGCGAAGGGGGAAAGAACCGATCTCGTCCACCGTGAGCAGCCGCTTGGGATTCGGGTGTCCTGGGAACCTCACGCCGAGCAGCTCGGCGGTCTCACGCTCCGAGTACAGCGCCGCGGGATAGACGGACCAAACGGAGGCGACCTCGGCGTCGTAGGGTACGAACGACCTTACGTAGACTTCCTGGTCCTTGCCGAACGCACGCAGATGCCAGGTAAGGTCGATGGCCTCGCCGGTGTCGGTGCCGAACAGGTCGACGAGCATGTCGAACTCGCCGCCCTCGCCGGCGAGCGCCTTCATGGTCTCTAGAACGCGGTCGAAGGGCACGCGGCACACGACGCCAGGCCCTTCTTCGAGGACCTTGGCGCCGCTGACGCCCGCGAGCACTCTGTTAAGCGCGGTCACGTCGGGCAGCAAGCCGCATCTCCGTCTCAAGCTTGATCTTCTTCTGTAGCTGCATGAAGCCGTACTGGAGCGCTTCGGGTCTCGGAGGACACCCGGGAACGTACACGTCGACCGGTACCACCTGGTCGACGCCGAGCACGACGTTCGGGTACTGGCGGAAGGGGCCACCTGTGGACGCGCACGCGCCCATCGCTATGACCCACTTGGGCTCGGGCATCTGCTCGTAGAGCAGGCGAAGCGACTTGGCCATCTTCTTGTTCACGGTGCCGGCGACGATCATCACGTCGGACTGCCTTGGGCTGCCTCTGTGGAAGATGCCGAAACGATCGAAGTCGAATCTGGGTCCTCCTGCGTGCATCATCTCGATGGCACAACACGCGATGCCGAAGAGCAGGTACCAGAGCGAGTTGCTCCTGGCGATATCGAAAAGCTGTTCGCTGCGGATGAAGAGGGTGGAGTGTTCTCCGGTGAAGCGGTCTAGCGCCATTGAAGCGCGCCCTCCTTCCACGCATAGAGCAGTCCCAACAGCAAGATGACGATGAAGATCACCATCTCGACGAGGACGAACATCCCGAGTCGCCCGTAAGCGACCGCCCATGGGTAGAGGAACACGGTCTCGATGTCGAAGATCACGAAGAGCAGCGCATACACGTAGTAGCCGATACGGAACTGGATCCACGGCGGACCTATCGGCTCACTTCCGCACTCGTAGGGCGCGAGCTTCTTCTCCGTGGGGCGATGCGGGGCCAGAACCCAGGAGAGGCCTAGCGTCGCCAGCACGAAGAACGTCCCGAGGACGAGGAAAGCGGCTATCGCAAGATGGTCAAGGGCCATCGCGCCTCCACTCGAACAACCTAGATTCGCGAGATGTTCGGAACCGTGCCCCTCGAAGCGTATACGACAACGCCCGCAGACGGGATTCCCCCGGCCGGGCGCCAGGGGAGAAAGTACCACGAGTCACAAACGCCAACAACCCCGGCGAATGCCGGACATGCGGCGAGCGGGGCGACTCGGTCGGCGAACGATACGCTGGCGCGGGTGACCGGTGACCGACACACGGATCACAAGACACAAGGGGAGCGGCGATGCCGTGTGGTAGGCGATGCCGCTCCCCTTGACAGGTTCGTGGAGCCGACGAGGGGATTCGAACCCCTGACCCCCGCATTACGAGTGCGGTGCTCTGGCCAGCTGAGCTACGTCGGCACGTCCGTCTAGGTCGATCCTTCTTGCTTTCCGCCTTCGCCTGGCGGACGTCTACGCCTGCGCCTGCGTCCGCCGGATGAGGGCGGTTGCGCCCGGCTCGACGAATCACCGGGCTTGTCCGAGCGCCGCTGCGCGGACTCACCGGACTTGCGCCCCGCTGGCGGCTCGGCTGCCTTGGTTCGGCCGCGCTCGCCGCCGCCTGCCCCTCGCGCAGAGGGCTGCTCCTTCGCGCCAGGCTTCTTCCGTCTCCGCCTCGACTTGGTCTCGGTCGGAGGCGAGGGCTCCGGAGTCTCCGTCAACTTGGCCTCAAGAGCGCTCGGCAGCATCACCGACGTGCTGCTCGCCTGCAGCTCTCGCAACGCCTCCGCGCTGACGGAGCAGGGACATCCCTGTCCCGAGCAGCACTCGAGCGCTGCCAAAGGAACCGTCATGCGCCCGCCCTCTTCGAGAGCCAAGGTCAGCGTCTCACGCGGGGTGTTCAGCTCGGTGACCTTGCCCGGACCTGACGGGGTCGTGATGACCGCACCGCGCTTCGGCGCCCTGGACTTGAAGTCCTTGTAAGCGTCGTACTCGTAGCGCAGACAGCACATGAGTCTGCCACACAGACCACTTATCTTCAACGGATTCAAGGGCAGGTCTTGCTCCTTGGCCATTCGAATGGATACCGGCTGGAACTCGCCTCCGAATCGCACGCAGCAGAGCATCTCGCCGCAGTGCCCGATGCCACCGACCAGCCTCGCTTCGTCGCGGACGCCTATCTGTCGCATGTCGACGCGGGTCTTGAAATGAGACGAGAGCTCCTTGATGAGATCGCGGAAGTCGACGCGCTCCTCGGCGACGAAGTAGAACACCCACTTCGACTCATCGAACAGTATCTCGACGTCGACGGGCTTCATGTCCAGGCCGCGCTCGGCAACCATCTGGCGGAACTCGGCAAGAGCCTCGAGCTCGCGCTCGCGAAACCTGGCGACCTTCTCGCGGTCCGCCTCACTGGCTACTCGCACCACCGGCTTCAGCCCGGGCGGGACGTCCGAATCCGCCACTTCCCGGGACCCGGCCGCGACCACCCCGAACTCCAGGCCCCTCTCGGTTCGAACGACCACCTCGTCGCCCTCCGCGGGCTCGTTGTCGGCCACATCGAACGAGAGCACCTTTCCGGCATGCCTCAATCTGACTCCCACTAGCGTGGGCATAGAAGAACCTCCCGCACTTCGAACAGCATCGCTTCTATAGCTAGCTGCGGTGACACGTTACACGAAAGTCGCGCTCTTGCGTCACGCACGCTCGTCATCGCCCTGACCGCGGTCTGGGGCTCCAGCACTGCGGCCACCTCTTCCATCGCATCCTGAGCATCATGGTTCAACACGAGTTCGGATGCTCCTTGCGACATGGCCAAGCAATCGCGAAGCCACGTCTCGGTCACGGACATAAGCTCCAGCACTGACTCACGCTCGCGAGAGGTCAGCTCGCGCTTCTGCCTTTCCTCGATTGCGCGCAGCGAGAGACCGAGATCGCGCCCGGATTCGAGTTCCTGCTCGTGTATGGAGCGCAGCTCGTCCAGCGGAGCCTTGGCCAGCGCAAGAACGTCTCTCGCGGCGTTGAGGACGTCAAGCTCGTCCATGTACGGCAAGTCCTTCAGCACGCCGAGTATTCGGTCGCGCGCCTGTCTCCTGGCGGCCGAGCGGATGAAGTCTATGGCCTCCGACAGCACGCCCCGCGACGCGGCGAGCGCAGCGGACGCGGTGTCCTGATCCGCGCCAGTCTTCTCGACGAGCACCTCCCGCACGACCGAAGGGGGCATCCGCGTGAAGCGTACGACCTGGCAGCGCGAGGATATCGTGGGCAGCACCGAGTCGTAGGAGTTCGCGACCAGTACGATCTTCGTGTCGTCAGGCGGCTCCTCCAGCGTCTTGAGGAAGGCGTTGGCCGAGGCGTCGTTGAACATCTCCGCGTTCTCGAAGATGTAGAACTTCACCTGCGACTGGATGGGCTTCAGGTTGACATCGCGAATCACGTCCCGGACCTGCTCGACCAGGTAGCTCGTGGCGCCCTGCGGCGAGATTACGTGCACGTCCGGGTGGAGCCCCCGCTTGACGCGGTAGCAGATCGGGCAGGCGCCACATCCGTCGTCTTCACAAAGCACCGCGCACGCCAGCGCACGGGCCGCGTTCTTCTTCCCCGACCCCGGAGGGCCAACGAACAGGTAGCCGTGCGACACCGCGCGCGCGCGAACCGCACTCCGCAGGAAGTCCGTGGCCTTGCGCTGACCGATCAAGTCGTCCCAGACACATCGTTTGCTCAAGCGATCACGGCCTCAGCGCGCTGAGACCGCGCAAGCGCCGGACCACGCGCACTACATCCGAGAAGACCTTGTCTTCGGATCTCATACCGTCGATGATCACGAACCGCTCTGGCTCAAGGGAGGCTATCGCCAAGAACCCGTCCCTGACTCGCGAATGGAACGCGAGGTCCTCGGCCTCCAGGCGGTCGGCGCCCTCGAGTGTGGCGCGCGCCAGCCCTTCGGCGGGATCGACGTCTATCAGCAGCGTGAGATCCGGGATGAGACCGTGCGCCGCCAGGGAATTGACCTGCCGCACGGCTTCGGCCTCCACCCCACGGCCCCACCCCTGGTAGGCGAGCGTAGAGTCCGTGAACCGATCGCAAAGCACGACCTCCCCGCGCTCCAGAGCGGGCTCTATCCTCTCGGAGACCAGCTCGGCTCGGCTCGCCTCGTACAGGAAGAGTTCGGCCCACGGGTCCAGACTGTTCTCGGGGTCGAGCAACAACTCACGTACACGCTCGGCGACACGCGTGCCGCCCGGTTCGCGCAGCGAGGTATGGACGACGCCGGCGTCATCCAGGGATTGTGCGAGCCTGGCGATCTGGGTCGTCTTGCCGCTGCCCTCTCCGCCCTCGAAGGTGATGAACAGACCGTGCGCGAGCCGCTCGGGCATCCGCTAGCCCTCCGACAGCCACTCGGCGTGGGCACGTGCGAAGAAATCCTGTCCGGTCGAATCGATAGCGACTATCGCCGGAAACCCGCTCAGCGTCATCCGAACGAGCGCCTCGGGACCCAACTCCGGGTACGCGACCACCTCGGCCGCCACCACTGTTGTCGCCAGCAGCGCCGCGGCGCCACCGAGCGCGGCAAGGTAGACCGCGCCGTTGCGAGCGCACGCCTCTCTTACCGCGTCCCCGCGGGGTCCCTTGCCGATGGTCACGGCCACGCCGGCGTCCAGTAGAGGCGGGGTCTGCGCATCCATGCGCCGAGCGGTGGTCGGACCCACCGAGCCGACGGGCCGACCGGCCGCTGCCGGCGTCGGTCCGGCGTAGAAGATCGCCTCACCCTCGAGGCCGTGCGGCAGACTGCCGCCCGCCTCCAGCTCGCTAACGAGTCTCTGGTGCGTAGCGTCGCGTGCGGTGAACACATCCCCGAAGAGCTCGACCTCGTCTCCTAGCCGGAGCGCCGAGAGCGCCCCCTTGGATGCGGGTAGGTCCACTCGGATTGGAGCTTTCATCGCCCGGCTCCTCCCGCCGCCGCTTTCCGAGAGTCCTCACACGCCCGCCAGCTTAGAGTCCTGTACGCGTAGACCGCCGCAGCGACGACGATCAACGACGCGATCTGCAGGGTTATCCTCGAGCCCGTGAACGTCACGCTGGCCGGGGCAATGCCCCTTGCCTCCACCAGTCTGGCCACGAAGCCCGCGGTAAGGTCACCAACAGGGGCCAGGACAAGCATCGACACGAGCAGGGCCATGCGTATCACCGATTCCATCGCCGTGAACACTCGGCCCCGTATCTCATCGGCCACTGTGCGCACGACGTACGTGTTCCCGGCAACGGTGACTGTCGCTATGCAGAAGCCGGCTCCCACAGCGAACAGTCCCGCGACCCAGTATATGCCGATGTTCGCGAACCCACCCATCGACACCGCGAAAGCAGCGACCCCGCCGAGGAAGAGGAGCTGCAAGCTCAGTCTGTCGGCGAGCTTTGGGACGACCAGGGCGCCGAGCACCATCCCCAGCGCCAGAAAGACCATCATGAACGTCTGCGGCGCTCCTATCAGTCGTTCCAGCACCGGGAGTTGCTCGAGAAAGGGTACACCGCCGGTCAGGTTCTGCTGCACGTACACCAGGCCGACCGGGACTATCGCGCCTCCGCCGAGAATCGCCAGGCCAACCGTGACAAGGAAGCCCCGCAGCTCCCGATGCGCCTTCAGGAAATCGAACGACTCGAGGACGTCCCTGCCGACCAGCGACAGATCGACCTTTTGCGGTTCGCTCTGCGCCGAGGCCTTGACCTTGATGAGGTAGATCGCGACCGCCGACCAGACGAACGTCAGGCTATTGACGAACACACCGCCCCTGGGTCCCAGAAGCTCCGGCGCGATGGGTCCAACGAGCAGGTCCACGAACGGGAGGTCCGCCGAGAGGATGCGGCGTACGATGGCCTCGAAGCCCGCGAGAATGGCGCCTGATGCGGTGAGTCCGATGAGCATGCTCGCCTGCTGGGTCGTGTACGATAGGCCGTTCGCGGCGGCGAGGTCCTGCTCCTCGACCAGATAGGGGATGAGAGCGTTCTTGGCCGGGAAGAAGAACATCGACGCCATCTCCATCAGGAGTACCACGCCATAGATCACCGCCAGGCTGTTCGTCCACAGAAGCCCGAACGTCAGCACGGCACGGACGATGTCGCAGGCGATCATGAGTCGCCGACGATCGAACAGGTCGACGAACACGCCTATGACCGAGCTGAACACAAGCGCGGGTATGATCTTCGCGATGAGTATCCCGGCGACCGCGAACGAGGATCCTCCGGAGAGGTTAGTCACCAGCGGCATCAGAAAGCCGATGACCAGCCAGTCCCCTATCCCGCTGACCAGCTGACTCACCCACAGCCGCCGGAACCGCCGATTGGAGACCAGCTGCCTGTATGAGCCGCGGAGCTGTACGGCCGCGACGGTCAGACCCGTCTCTTCGGCCAAACTCACTCGGGAATCTCCACGGTGACGGACCGCATCGCGGAACAACCGAGAGCGACTCCGACGGGCAGCGCGGCAATGTGGCAGGGAGCTGTCACCAAGTGCACCGCCAAGGCCGTGACGTCGCCGCCGAATCCGCCCGGGCCGATGCCGGTCGCGTTGACCGCCGTCAGCAGTTCCGCCTGCATCTCGGCGATCTCGGGCGACACCTCGACTCCTATCTCGCGCAACAGGGCCTTCTTGGACAGCGTGGCCACGCCGTCGAACGTCGAGCCCACTCCCACGCCGACGAGTAGCGGCGGACATGCGTACGCGGCCTTGGCGCGCACCGCTTCCACGACAAACGCGCGCACTGCCTCGCGCCCGGCTGCGGGATCCAGCATCCCTATCGCCGACGCGTTGTCCGAGCCGCCGCCCTTGAGCATCACTGTGACCGTGGCGCCCGAACCTGTCCTCGGCGCCACCTCGACGAAGGCGGGGGTATTGTCGCCCGTGTTCGCCCGATCGAAGAGCGCGTCGCGCGCGACCGACGGACGCAATGGCGCTTCCGCGTATGCTCTCGCGACCGCGGCGTTGATGGCGTCCCGTGGGTCGGCGGAAAGGCAGCTATGCTCTCCGAGAGCGATCGTCACCCTCACAGTACCGGTGTCTTGGCACAGAGCGACGCCGTCGCGACGGGCTATCTCGGCATTCGCGATAAGCTGATCGAGCGCTCGGCGGCCTCTCGGCGACCTCTCGCGCGTCGCGGCTTCACGAAGCGCCTCCTCGAAGTCGGGACGCAGCGTCACGGCGGCCTCCAGAACCGCCCGCTCCACCGCCGCCCCGATGTCGGCAACATCCACCACCGCTACTCGGCTGCCCCCGCTCCCGCCAGCGCCTCGATGACGCCCGCGGCGGACGCTCTCAGCCCGTTCAGCTCATCCGGCGCCAGCGTCACCTCGCGCACCTCACGCACGCCTTCCCTGCCAAGCACAGCGGGTACCGACAGGTACACGTCCTTGAGGCCGTACTGGCCCTCTAGCAGGACGCAGCTCGGCATCTCGGCTCCCTCGTCGAGCAGAATCGCGCGCACCATCTCGACCGCGGATGCCGCGGGCGCGTAGTACGCGCTGCCGGTCTTCAGCAACGATACGACCTCGGCGCCGCCTCCGACGGTACGCCTGACGACCTCGGCCACGCGTTCCGGAGCGAGCAGCTCCGGCAGCGACCTGCCGCCGACGGTGGAGAGCGAAGGCACGGGTACCATGCTGTCGCCGTGCGCGCCGATGACCAGCGCCGAAACATCGCGTACGTCGGCACCTGTCTCCTCGGCGATGAAGTAGGCGAATCGCGCCGAGTCCAGTACGCCACCCATGCCGAGCACACGCGACGCTGGGAGGCGGGAGACCCGCCATGCGAGGTGGGTCATTACGTCGAGCGGGTTGGTCACGCAGAGGACGATCGCTTCTGGCGACAGCGCGATGGCGCTCTCGACGACGCCTCGCACGATCTCGCTGTTGATCGCGAGAAGCTCTTCCCGAGTCATCCCCGGCTTGCG
>JBBILP010000008.1:0-16570 GCA_037444885.1 Actinomycetota bacterium
TGATGTCCGGGTTCTCGACGAGAGAAGCATCATCGCGCGAAGCGGCGATCCTGGCACCAGCGGCCCTCAGATCGTGCGCCACGGCGAAGTGGTCCGCGTGCCCGTGGGTGATGACGACTCGATCCACATCGGCGAGAGCGTACGGCGCGACATCGTCCCCCGTGTCGATGACGAGTCCATCGACAAAGCCCGCGTTCGTCAATCCGGTGACCACTAGCGTGCCACCTTCAAGGCGACGCGCGTTGAACGGGGGGTTCGGCACCCGGGTCACCACACGGATCTTCGTTCTCGCCTACTCAACGAGGAGCGTACCCTCGTGTCCGTCCGCGCTGCAGGCGATCTGGTACTCCCCGGGCTTGAGCGCCGGCAGCGAGACAGTAGCGCCCTTGGATATGTCCTTCTCGATGCCGAGTTCGGGGAACTTGACCAAGACGCGGCAGTCCTGCCCCGGAGCGAACTTCAGCTCGATTGGAATGCCAGCCTTCGCCGAGATGAGGCTCGGCTTGAACTCGTCCCCGGTGTCATCGACCGCCAGGCACTGAAGCGACCGGTCCTCGGCCAGCTCGGTGGGCACTGCATCAGCGGCAGTCGGGACGAGGTACCCCGAGCCGAGCAGCGCTTCGCGGATGGGCGGTTCGGCAATCGTCCTGTCATCGTATGTCACCGACAGCTGCAGGTTCGTGACGTCCAGCGATGCCTTTCCGACGCCGGGCATGCCCTTGAACGCGTCGAACATGTGGCTGGACTCGTGCTGGGCGTCGGACCCCTCGATCAGTCTGACCTGGAACGTGGCGACGGCATTCGTCTCCACGGCACCGATCGTCTCCGTGATGACGTTGCCCTGCACGCTTCTGGCCCCCGGCTGGTCGGCGAACATCAGGGGAATCAAGAAGCCCACCACGATGGCGAGGGTCGCCAAGACGACGATGTGCTTGGGTTTGAAACGCATGAGGCTCACCTACCGGACTTCGCTGCGGGGACTCGCGCACAATCGCGCGCGGATGTCGAGTTTAGCCGCTCGCTGACCCTTCGGCAAACGCCGGTGCCGATTCGGACACTTGGCACAACCTCTTGGATGCGGCTACCGTGATGATACCTCGGACCATGCCCGCTCCGGGCGGTCGAGTCGGACACCTCGGGGGCGCGACCGTGGACGGACTGCAGGGCATCGGCAAGGCTCTCGTCGGCGCTGGGATCGCTCTGGCCCTGCTCGGCGGCCTGCTCTGGATCGGCGGCAGGATAGGACTTGGCTCTCTGCCCGGTGACATTCGGCTCGGTGGAGAACGATGGGGCTGCTACCTGCCGATCGCGTCATCACTACTCATTTCGCTCCTCTTGTCACTGATTCTCGGCGCGCTCTGGCGCTGGCTGGGCAGGTGAGGCGGAACTCGGGCAAGTGCGTTTTGCGCCGCCGATACGCGGGGAATATAGATGTCGCGCGCGCGAGGCCGAAGCTGCACGTGCGTCTCGCGGAGACCAACAACGACCGCCGTTAGGGCATGAGGCGCTGGCACGCGTCGCGCGAGGGGGAATGGGGACGTTTCGGCTTGTCACTTGGCTACTTGACGCACTCTCGGGACAATGCGGCTCTCATATCGCGGTGTCGCGCTCCCGGGCTAAGGTCCATGGGCGGACGGCCGAACGTCCCCCACTCCTCCCGACAACGCTATCCGCCAAACGATCGGATGAGACGGCGTAGTCGCGCCATCGCACGCCTGAACGCGTGCATCCGAGTGTTGCTGGCGACCCTTGTCGTGGGCATTGGCCCTCCCTATGTCAGCCCCGCGTTCGCGGCGCCAGGACTTGTGATGACGGACATGACCGACGGGCTGACCGCAAGCCAAGCGGCCCAGGCGAAGCGATTCATGAAGGCGGGTCCGCTCCGGCGGGGTCCGCCTTCATGGTCGCAGCGTCTCGTTGTGTCTCTCCTGCGCGTCAGACCTCGGCAGGCAAGGATTCCTGTCGACTCAGGCGATCCAGCACTCTCTCTTTGAGCGTCTCAAGCAGGTTGTAGATCACCGGCACCACGATCAGGGTGAGCATCGTCGACGTGGCAAGGCCGCACGCGACAACGATTGCGAGCGATTGCGACATCAGTGCACCCGCCTTGAGCCCTACGGCCATCGGCACGAGCGCGATGATGGTCGTCAGGGCCGTCATCAGGATGGGGCGCATGCGGTTGGCGCCGGCGTCGAGCAGCGCTTCGCGGCGCTCGAATCCTTCGTCCAGCCGCTGATGTACACGCTCCACGAACATGATCGCGTTGGTGGTCACGATGCCGATGAGCATCAAAGCGCCGATCATCGCGGGCATGTCCACCGGGATGCCCGCGATCAGCAGCCCGACTACGCCGCCGATGACCGCGAGTGGCAGCGAGAACATGATCGCGAGCGGCGCGGTACCTTCGCCGAATGTCACGACCATGACCAGGTAGACCGCCGCGATCGCGATGAGCATCGCCATTCCCAGCTGGGTGAAGCTCTCGCTCATCATCTGAGCCACTCCGGCGATCTCGATCTCAACGCCTTCGGGCAGCGTCAGTCCGTCGACGGCCTTCTGTATCTCCTGGATCACGGAGCTCGTGTCCCTTACTGTGACCGAGCCGCTGACCGCGGCGTACTCCTTGCCGTCCTGCGTGAGTATCGACACGGGAGTCGCGGTCTCCGAGACTGTCGCGATATCGCCGACCTTGATCTCTTCGCCAAGCGGGGTCGTGAGCTTCCGGGCCGCGATGTCTTTCGCCGATGCGACCTTGTCGAGCGCGGTCAGGTACACGATCTCGGCGTCACGGCCCTTGATCTGGGTGCTTCCGGCCGACTGCTCGGCTACGTATCCGCGGATCGTCCCAGCGACCATCGCGGCGTTGAGTCCATAGGATGCCGCGGCGGCCTGATCGATGTCGGCGGTTATCTGGGGCCTCGTCTCCGACAGGTTGCTGTCCACGTTGGACAGGCCTTCTACACCGCGAAGCGCCTGCCCGATGCTTGCTACCGCTGTCTCGATGCCTGCCTTCGGACCGGTGACCACGATCTCCACCAAGTTTTCCGACCCGCCGGCCATGCTCACCGGAGAGGCCGTGATCTTCCCGCCCTCGGCGCGGATCGGCTCGGCCGCCTTCTGAATCTCGGCCAGCAGCCGATCCACGTCGGCATCATGCTTGAGCTTGTAGAAGACGCGGCCCTTGTTTCCGCCGGTGAGCCCGGAGCTCATGGCGAACCCGCTCTTGGTTTCGACCGTAGCCGTGTAGAACTCGATGTCACCCCGGCGGGCGAGCTGCTCCAGGACGCCTAGGGCGCGGTCGACGTCCGCCGCGGTCGACCCTGCGGGATATGCGACTTCGACATCGATGTACTTCTCGGTAGAGGGCGGCATGAAGCCCATCCCGATCACCGGGATGAGGGCCACGGAGGCAACGAACATCACGACAGCGATCGCCACGACTGGACCCGGGTGGTCGAGCGCCCACGCGAGCGAGCGCCGATACAGCTTGCCCGTGCGCGTGGCCTGATCGTCACGCGGCCGAACTCTGGCACCCAGCAGCGACCACTTCGCCAGCAACGGCACGATCGTGAGTGAGACCAGCAGCGAAGACAGGAGCGCGACCGCGACGGTCAGGGCGAACGGGATGAAGATCTTCCCGACGATTCCGCTCACCAGCATCATCGGCATGAACACGGCGACCGTCGTCAGCGTCGAAGACGTGATGGCGGATGCCACCTCTGTGGTGGCGCGCTGAATGAGTCCGGTCTCTCGCTCCCAACCCTGCTGGAGGTGGTTGTAGATGTTCTCTATGACAACGATCGAATCGTCGACGACTCGCCCGATGGCGACAGTCAGTCCGCCGAGCGTCATGACGTTCATCGTTACGCCGGCGAAGTGCATGAACAGCAGCGCGAGCACAACCGAGAGCGGAATCGAGATCGCCGCTATCAGCGTCGATCGGATGTTGGCCAGGAACACGAGTATGACTATGAAGGCGAACAGGGCGCCGAGCAGACCTTCCTGGAGCATGTCGTTGATCGAGTTCTCGATCATCACGGCGCCATCGTACGTATACTCGACGGCGGTCCCTTTCGGCAGCTCCGCAAGCGTGTCATCGATGGTCGCGTGTACCGCCTTGGACACGTCGACCGTGTTGGCGTCTTGGGTCTTGACCACGGTCATCAGTACCGCCGGCTCGCCGTTGGCACGCGAGAACACCTGGTCTTCCTCAGTGCCGAAGGTGACCTTCGCTACATCGCCGAGCCGCACCACGTCGATCTTGGGGTCGGGCATGCCCGCTTCGCCGGACGAGGACGGCATCGACATGCCGGATCCGGAAGGCATGCTCGCGCCCGCGCCTCCCTGAGGGATCGCGGGTGCTGACCCGGCTTGCGCCGCCAGGCGCTGTTGTGACCCCGCAATCTGCGCCTGCATGCTGTCGACCGCTTGCTGCATCCCCGGCACAGTCACGGATTCGATCTGCGATATCTGCGCTTGAAGCTGCGCGTACTCGGGCGTGGACGTCGGTAGACTCGACGCCATCGACTTGAGCTGAGGCAGCGTGTCGTACTTGAGTGCGTACATCTGCGCCTGCAGCTGCTGGATGCCGTTGATGAGACCGGCCTGCATCGCGAGCTCGCCGGACGTCTGTCCGAGCTGGCCCATGCCCTCGCCGAGCGCCGAGAACCCCTGGCCCATCCCAGCCGCAAGTCCGCCCATGCCTCTGCCGATGCCCGCCACGGCCCCGCCCAACGCGCTCATGCCGTCGCCGATGCTCTTGAAAGCGTCGGCCATCATCTCGCCTTGGTCGGGATATACCGCGACCTCGAAGTCCTCGATGTCCTTCACGTTCTGAAATCCGCCGCTGACTCTGATGGGCTGATCGATCTTGCCGATCTCCACCGAGCCCACGGGGAACGAGATGTTGGCGGCCTGAAGCTGCTGGACCGCGCCTTGGGCGGTGAGCCCGGCATCCTCCAGCTTCTCGGCGTCGAAGACAATGCGTACCTTGTCGTCGATCTCGTTCGAGACGCTGACTTCGCCCACGCCCTCGACGGACTCGATCGCGGGCACGAGCGTGTCCTGCACCGCCCTCTGCAGTTCCTCCGCGGTCGCGCCGCCCGCCACCGCGAATCGCAGTATGGGCTGAGAGCCCATGCTCACCCTGGACGTCATCGAATCCATCGCCGTGTCCGGCAGCTCGACGTCGGCGATCGCCTTCTCGACCTCGGCCTCGGCCTCATCCATATCCGCCGAGTAGCTGAATTGGCCTATGACCACGGACACGGAATCGTTCGACATGCCGCTCGTCTGCTTGATGCCCGAGATCTCGGCGATGGCCTGCTCGAGCGGCTCGGTCACATCGCTCTGGACGTCGGCCGGGGCCGCACCGGGGTACGGGGTGATCACGGCGACGATGGGTATGGCGACATCGGGCATGGTCTCGCGTTTGAGCTGGCCGCCGTAGTAGAGGCCGCCTACCAGGGCGAGTATCGCCGCGGTCATGACCACGACGGGGTTCTTCAGACTGAATGCGGAGAAACGATGCATCACTTGCCTTCCTCGGGAGACGCGAAGCCCTGACCTGGGTGACCCGAAACGTAGTCGAACCCACCTCGGGCCAGCGAATCGGCGAGAATGCCGTGGATGCGCACGAGCGTTCGCAGGTCCTCGAGTGACAAGGCCGCAGTGAAGCCGCTGATTATCCGCCGACGATAAGCTTCTGATCTCGCGAGAGCGGCGCGACCCGCCGGTGCCATATCCACCAGCACAACGCGGTTGTCGCTAGCGTCGCCTCCGCGCTGAAGGAGTCCGTCCTCCTCCAAGCTCTGAATCAGCCCGGAGGCGGCCGGGTTCTTCACACCCAGCATCGACGCGACGTCGGATACACGCATCGGACCCTCGGAATCCAGCGCCTTCAACACCATGTACTGAGACGCCGAGAGTCCAGCGTCCCTCACGAACTCCGCCTGCCGAGAGGCCACGAGACGCCCCACACGATGGAGGGTCGCGTCCAGCTCGTCCAGCAGGGAGTCGAGTTCGGCTTGGGAGGCGGAATCCACCGCCGGTCGGGGGGTGGGATATTGTTCAGAGCCTGAATGGTTCACCCGACGAACTATATTTGCGAGCCATGCTCGCGTCAAGCGCGTGAGTTGCCTCGCCAAGAATGTCGCCGAAATCGATTCGTTGCCTCACGTAAGAATGTCGTCGAAGGCACAGCGTCTGTCTCGCCGGCCCAGACCGAGACGAGGAGGCGCGACGCGGGTGCCTTTGACGATGGTGGAGGGTGGAGCGACCTTCTCGGTACGCCTGCCACGAATCCCCGTGCCACCGGACGGCGCCTCCGCAGACCAGCTCGACGAGTAGCGACAACAACAAGGCCCGCACGGGGGCGGGCCTCGGGATGGTCTGGCGGAGAGTCAGGGATTCGAACCCTGGGTACGGTTTCAAACCGCACACACGATTTCCAGTCGTGCACCTTCAACCACTCGGTCAACTCTCCGGCTGTCGGCGACCGCCACGAGAACCGCAACGGGCGCCGAAGCGCACACGGAGTATACCCGTGGTCGCGATAGAGCGGCAATCGGTCGCGGTCGCGCGCGCACGTCGCGCATTCGGGGAAAGAACTGGTGGAAGGCGTGCGGCTAGTTTCGGCCGCACCTCGAAGCGCCCCTCGAGTCGTTTGGGCGACGTGGTCGGCGTCTGGCTGAAGGTGTAGGTGAGCATGCCGCACGCAATCTGGAAGGGCGCGATCAGTTTCGGGCTGGTGACGATTCCCGTCGCCCTGTATTCGGGCGAAAGCCGTCGAGAGCTGGCGTTCCACATGCTCGACAGAAGAGACATGGCACAGGTCCGCCAGAAGCGAGTGAACGAAGTCACGGGCGAGGAGGTCCCTTGGGACGAGGTCGTCAAAGGGTACGAGGCCGAGGAGGGCCGCTGGGTCGTGGTCACCGATGACGATTTCAGAGCCGCCGATGTGGAAGCGACACAGACCATCGATATTGTCGCCTTCGTCGACGCCGGCGAGATAGGTCCCGAGTACTACGACCACCCCTACCTGCTCGAGCCGCTCAAGCCGGGCCGCAAGGCATACGCGCTGCTGCGAGAGACTCTGGCTCGCACGGGGCTGGTAGGCGTGGCGAGGTTCGTCATCCGGTCACGGCAGCACTACGCGACGCTGTCGCCACTCGGCCCGGCGCTGTTGCTGGATGTCGTTCGCTACCCCTACGAGCTGCGAAGCGCCGCCGATCTCGATCTGCCTTCCATGAACATCGCGGAGCTCGAGGTCGTCGACGCCGAACTGGCGATGGCCGAGCAGCTGGTTCGGACCATGGAGGGTCGATGGGATCCGTCCTCCTTCGTTGACACCTATCGCGACAGCCTGCTGGTCCTCATCGAGCGCAAGGTCGAAGAGGGCGAGATCGAAGCGCCACCGCCTGCCCCGGCACCGGAAGAGGGTGCCGAGGTCGTGGACATAATGGAGCTGCTCAAGAAGAGCGTGGAGGGGGCACGAAAGGCCGAGTCGGGCTAGGCGCGGAGGCAGGCGAATGCCTCCGTGCCCCCGGCTCGGCATGAGTCCGCCGCCTAGCCGGCGCAGACGTCCTCAGCGAGCTCGAGGCGGGTGATCGTGGGGTCGGTGCCGCAAGCCGGACACGACGGGTCTCGGTTCACCGCGTATTCGCTCCACACCCCTCGCTCGGCATCGAACTGCGCATACCGCCCGCACAGGGTCTCCCCTACGCCGACCAGCAGTTTGACGGCCTCAAGCGCCTGCATGCAGCCCAGCACACCCGCCACCGGGCCGAGAATCCCGGCTTGCGAGCACGAGGGCACCGATCCCGGCGCGGGCGGCTCCGGGAAGACGCAGCGATAGCACGGTCCGGCGCCTGGCGCCAGCGTCGTGATCTGGCCCGAATAGCGCAGGATGGCGGCGGTCACCAGCGGTATCTTCAGCATCACGCAGGCGTCGTTGACCAGGTACCTCGTGGGAAAGTTGTCCGTACCGTCCAGCACTACGTCCCATCCTCGGAGCGTATCCAGGGTGTTCTCGGCCTCGAGACGCAGCTCGAACGTCTCGACCGATATGTGAGGGTTGATCGCGCGCATCGTCTCGGCCGCGGAGACGGCTTTGTTCCTCCCTACGCCCGCCGAGGAGTGCGCTACCTGCCGCTGGAGATTCGTGACGTCGACCACGTCGGCGTCGACAACGCCGATACGCCCCACTCCGGCGGCGGCGAGATACAGCAGCGCCGGCGAGCCGAGACCCCCGGCGCCGACCACCAGCACCGACCCGGCCTTGAGCCGCCCCTGGCCCGCGGCGCCGATGCCGGGAACGATGATCTGGCGGCCGTACCGCTCGATCTCCTCCTCGCTCAGTCCGAACATGCGACCTCCTTCTACGCCGCGAAGTAGTGCTCGACGCTCAAGTAGCGCTCCCCGCTGTCGGGCAAAACGGTTACCACGATCGATCCTTCGCCGAGGGCTTCCGCCTCGCGTCTCGCCGCTACGACCGCCGCGCCGGCCGAGACCCCGACGAACAGGCCTTCGCCTACCGCGAGGCGACGCGACTCCTCCCAAGCATCGAGGTCGTCGACTGTTGCGACGGCGTCCAGCAACGCCCGGTCTAAGAGGGGTGGCACGAAGCCCGCGCCTATTCCCTGGATGCGATGCGGCCCCGGCTCGCCCCCGGACAGAACGGGTGAACCCGACGGCTCCACCGCGATGATCCGCATCTCCGGGTGGGCGCTCCTGAGCAGGCGGCCGACGCCCGTTATCGTCCCACCAGTCCCGACCCCGGCAACAAGCGCGTCGATCCGCCGACCGGCCAGCGCGTCGAGGATCTCGGGTCCGGTCGTTTCCTCGTGCACCAAGGGATTGGCGGGATTCGTGAACTGCCGCGTGAGGAATGCGCCGTCAAGCTCGCTCAGTCGCTCGGCCTCCTCCATCGCCCCTGCCATCCCGGCGTCAGCGTCCGTCGTTACGACACGGGCGCCGAGTGCCCGCGCGACCGTCAGGCGCTCGGAGGTCATCGACTCGGGAAGCACGAGTGTGAGCGGATGGCCGAGTGCCGCGCAGACGACCGCGAGACCGATTCCCGTGTTGCCCGAGGTTGCCTCGATCACCCCGCCGCCGGGTCCCAGTGCCCCGCTGCGCCGAGCGTCCAGGACCATCGCCCGCGCTATGCGGTCCTTCACGCTCCGCCCTGGGTTCGCGAACTCCAGTTTCGCCCGGATCTCAGCGTGCCCGGGCGGGGTTTTCAGGCGAACCAGAGGCGTTCGCCCCACGGTGTCGAGCACGTCACGCATCGCCGCCCGCAAGCTGGATCATGATCTCCACCGTGTCGCCGTCCACAACGGTCGTCTCGGCGAAGTCCTGGCGCTTCACGAAGCCGCGGTTGACCGAGACAGAGCTGACCTCGGGCCGTATGTTCTTCGCCGAGAGCAGGTCGACCAGTGAGATCGGTCCCTCGGCGGTGTCGCGCCTGCCGTTGATGATCACGTCTACCGCCATGTCACTTCTCCACTCTCTCGATGCGGATCTCTTCCGGTGTGCCGGCGTCGATGCGAAACGCGCGCACGCTCGGCTCCTTTGTCGCCAGCGACACGATCACGTACGCGACGTGAGGGTCGTGCGCTTCGGCGATGTCGGTGGCCGAGGGCCTGGCGGGAGTTGAGGGATGCGAGTGGTAGACCGCTACGCACTCCATTCCGGCATCCAGCATCGACCGGTACGCTTCGGCCTGTTCGACCGGATCGACCTCGTAGCGCTCCGCGCTCGCGGCCACGTTGGCGAGCGGGAAGAGGCGCTCCAGCGCACCGTTCCTCCCGCCTACCACTCCGCACGCCTCGTGCGGCAACGCCGCGCGGGCGAGATCGACCATCTCATCGATCACGCTTTCGGCCACCAGGATGCTCCCGCTCCGTGCTCCCGCGATCGTCACGGCGCACCGCCCTTGCGCACGCGTACCGAGAAGTGGTCGTCGCGCGGGCGCACCTCGAGCACCTGATCGCCGTCGTCTCGCAGGCTTCTCGGCACGTTGAGGACGGGTTCACCCTGGCCGAGAAGCACCTCAAGCTCGTCGCCTTCGGCCAGCCCCTCCAGGGCGACCCGCACTCTCACGTAGTTGGTGGGGCACGCCACTCCACGCAGATCCAGCGTCTCCAACTACAACACCTCCCTGACGAACGCGTCGTGTCCGACACGCTCCATCACATCCCGCACCCGCTCCCGAGGCCCGCCGAGTGCGTGGTAGGCCTCCACCGCGCGCTCGGCGATCCGCGCCGCCTCCTCGGTCGAGACGAACGGCGCTATCTCGACCCCCAAAGCCGGGTGAGCGCCGAACTTCCCTCCGAGAAAGACGCGCCAGCCGAGGCGGTCGGCGCGGATCGCGCCGGTCGGGCAGACGCGGACGCATGCGCCATCGCGATCGCAGCGCGCAGAGTCGATTCGCGGACGGCCGTCCTCATCCAACGAGATCGCGCCCGTAGGGCAGGCCTCGGCGCAAAGCCCACATGCGATGCACTCGCCGTCACGTTCGTCGAAGACCGGCTCGCACGCGCCCATGAAGCCCAGGTCGTTGCCTTGCGGCTTCACGCAGGAGGCGTTGCAGCCGGTGACCGACATCTTGAACTTGTGCGGGATGTCGTCTCGGCCGTACAGGCGGCGGTCCAGCTCCGCGGCAAGCTCGTGCGTATCGTTCACGCCCCGCTTGCACACCGCCGCACCGGGGCAGGCCACCGGCACACGGACCCGCGCTCCGCAAGAGCCGGTCCCCAGTCCCGCCTCGGCCAGCGCCGCTCGTATCGCCTCGAAGTCCTCGACTCGCACGCCGCGAACCTCGATGCCCTGTCGGACGGTGAGGTGCGTCGTCTTGTCGCCGAAGCGCTCGGCCAGCTCGGCGATGGCTCGCAGCTGGCTTGCGGATGCGTCGCCGAGAGGCACCTTGACTCGCACCGCCCACCTTCCCGGCTTCCGGAGCTTGATGAACCCGCCGCCCTTCAGCGTGGCCTCACTCGGCGTCGACGAGATGCTCGCGCCGTCGCCCAGGGGGGCGGCGTTCGCCGCGCTATCGGTCACGTCCAGCTCGTTCATCCGGCGTTCCGCCCTTTCGCTCTTTTGGCGTTCCGCCCTTTCGCCCTTCGGCCTTCCGCCCCTTCGCCCACGGGTCATCATCCTCGGGCGATCAGATGTAGTACTCGGGAAGCACGCCCTCGTTCACGAGCTCGCGTGCCACCGCCTCGGCCACCGCGTCGGCGTCCGCTCGCGCGGGAAAGCTCAACTGGGCGGCGTGTAGCCCCGCCGAGGCCTCCCCGATCCGCACCACGAAGAGCGCGAACGGCGCAGCGAGCATCCGCAAGTCCTCCAACTCGTACTCGTCGATGTCGCCGGGAGCGGTCACGAACAGCAGCCCCGCGTCCGTCATGATCCTGGCGAGCTCCCCCAGCCTCCGCAGTCTCCCGGCACGCTCCAACGGATCGTCGCCCTCGGCGGGATCCAGGTCGGTCACGCTCCGGCCCAGGCCGAGGTAGTACGTGTGCGCGCCCAACTCGAACAAGGCCCTTTCGAGAGCACGGCCCACGATCGGAGCGCCGTCACGGTCGCTCCCCAGGACGACCACGAACTTCCCTTTGTGCGCGTAGCGTTCTCGGCGCTCGTCCACCGAGATCTCCCCGCCGGACCATGCGCTCTCGCGCCTACGCACTCTGTCCTCGAGCAGCGACATCGCGTCGTCACCCACGGCAAGAACGACGCCGCACGCGGCGATATCGAACCCGTCGACGATCGCGAAGCGCGCGGTCCGCTCGTTCGCATCGGCGAGGTCGTACGCGACAGGATGCGCGGCCTCGAGAACGCACTCGGCCACGTCGTGCCTGTCGAGCTGCTGCTTGTCCTTGACACTCCCGAGATCCGAGGCGTCCAGTACCCGTGTCACCTCGGCGAGTTCGACGGCGACCTGCGCCGAGCCGATGCGGAGCTTGTAGCGTCGCCCCCGCACCATCGGAGCCCGTCCCATCCAGAACATGCTCGCCCGCAGGCGGCGCGACACCTCGGGTTCGGGCTGCTTGGCGAGCGTCATGAGCTCGCCGGGCCTTACGTAGACCTGCTCGGTGAGCGTAATCCCGACGGCCGCATCGGGGACTAGCCCGCTTGGGGGTTCGGCGGCGAACGCCTCGATCGTCGCTATGCGCGACCGTTTTCCGGACGGAAGGAACACCACCTCGTCTCCCGGCCGAGCAACACCGCTCTCGACTGTCCCCACCACGATTCGCCTGTCGTCGCCCTCGGCGGTGAACTTGTAGATGTCTTGAACCGGCATGCGGAACGCGAGCGACTCCAGTCCTTCGCGACGCACGAGAGAGTCCACGGCGTCGAGCACGGTCGGCCCGGAATACCAGGGCGCGTCGGTCGCGCGACCGACGATGTTGGCGCCGTCCCGCGCCGAGATGGGGATGAACTCCGAGCGCCCGATACCGATCTCGGCCAGGAATGCGCCGTACTCATCGGCCACGGCACGAAAGACACGGGAGTCCCATCCCACCAGGTCCATCTTGTTAACAAGCACTACGACCTGCCTGATCCCGAGCATCGACAGGATGTAGCCGTGCCTCATGGTGTTCTCGCGGATTCCCTCGGCGGCGTCTATGACGAGTAGAGCCGCCTCCGCGCGCGCGGCGCCTGTGACCATGTTCTTCAGGAACTCCACATGCCCCGGGGCGTCGTGGATGATGTAGCGCCGCTTCTCGGTCGCAAAGAAGCATCGTGCGGTGTCGATCGTGATTCCTTGCGCGCGCTCGTCCCGCAGCGCATCCAACAGGAACGCGTACTCGAACGGACGGGCATTGCGGGCGCACATCGCTCTCACCTGGTCGAGCTTGCCCTCGGGAAGCGAACCGGTGTCCGCCATCAGGCGACCGATCACTGTGCTCTTGCCGTGGTCCACGTGCCCGACCACGACGATGTCCATCCGCTCTATGGTCGACGCGGGAGTGACAGTGGGTCTCGCAGTGGACGCGCCCTTGTCGTCGTCGGCGGCGCGCGCGCTTCCTCCCAGCACGGGTGCACTCACATGTATCCCTCCCTGCGCAGCGTCTCCAGACCGCCGCCGTCCTCGGCGTCCTGCGCTCTGCCTGAGCGCTCGGCGATGTTCGAGTAGCGGCCGGAGCGAAGCTCCTCGATGACCGCCGCGACGTCCTCCGCGTCGGACTCCACCGGATTCGTGCAAGGAGCGCAGCCCAGCGATCGGTAGCGTCGCCCGTCTCGGGCGAAGTACAGCGGAACTATGGGCATGCCTTCTCGGCCGATGTACTCCCAGATGTTGAGCTCGGTCCAGTCGAGCAGGGGATGGACGCGGACGTGCGTGCCGGGGGCGAAGTCCGTCTTGTAGTAGCGCCATACCTCGGGCGGCTGGTCGTCGACGTTCCAGTCGCTGGACCTGTCCCGAGGCGAGAAGTAGCGTTCCTTGGAGCGACTGCCCTCCTCGTCGGCCCGCGCGCCGACGATCACCCCGGTATACGGTTCCCGCACCGTGTCTTCCACGTATCCACCGGTGGCGTGGTCCATCACAAGCCTCGGCCACTCGCCGGAAAGCGTGTGTTTGAGCGCCTCGCTCTTCAGTTGCTTGCAGCACGCGATCCGGTCGAGTGCGCCATCGGGGTACGTGCGCTTGCCCGCAAGCGCCTCGCGATTCTGTCCGACGACCATCGTCAACCCCCACTCGCGCGCAAGGCGGTCGCGATACTCGATCATCTCGGGAATCTTGTAGGCGGTATCGATGTGGACGAGCGGAAACGGCACGTGACCGAAGAACGCCTTTCGCGCGAGCCAGAGAAGCACGGTGGAGTCCTTGCCGACCGACCAAAGCATGCACAGGCTCTTGTACTCGCGGTACGCCTCGCGCATGATGTGCACGCTGCGTGCCTCGAGGGCGTCGAGATGATCGAGGGAGCTCATCGGCTTGCGCCTCCCTCGGCCCCGGCCTGGGAATGCAGGCCGCACTCGCGCTGCTCCGGCAGCTCCCACCACCAACGGCCGGAACGCGGGTCGTCGCCAGGGACGACCGCCCGGGTGCACGGCGCGCAACCGATGCTTGGGAATCCGCGGTCGTGAAGTGAGTTGTAGGGTACCTCGCGTTCGCGGATGTAGGTCCAGACGTCGGCGCCGCTCCATCGGGCGAGCGGGGCGATCCTCGCGAGCCCGTTGACCTCGTCGAATCCCACTTCCTCCAAGTTCGCACGCGTGACCGACTGCTCCTGCCGCAGCCCGCAAATCCAGGCATCGAGCGACGTCAGCGCCCGGCGCAAAGGGACGACCTTGCGAACTTCGCAGCAGCGTAGGCGAAGGTCGCGGCTGCGAAGGAAGAGGTTCACGCCATCCTGTGCGACCATCGATTCGACCGACGCCGCATCCGGAACCAGGGTCCGCACCCGGATGCCATAGTGGCTCTCGGTCCTGTCGATCAGGTCGTAGGTCTCGGGAAAGAGCCGACCCGTATCCAGGGTGAAGAGCGGTATGTCCAGGCCGGTCCGAGCAATCAGGTCGGTGATGACCTGGTCTTCCGCGCCGAGCGAGGTCGCAAACGCTATGCGGCCGACATGGTCGCCCGCGACCCGGCGAAGCAGCTCGGTGGCGCCGCGCGCAAGGTCGGCGACGCTCCCTCCCCGCGATCCCGCGGACGACACGGATGTCCGAGTCCCGCTCACGTCGATCGGCCCGCTTCCACCCGACGCGTCCGAGCCGCCGAGCGCAGGGCGATCGCGGCGACAAGACCGGCCACTAGCAGAAGCCCGAGCCACGCCGCGATTCGCAGACCGTCGATCGGCAACGCGGAGATGCTTCGCGAGAGCACCACGAGGTTCAGCAGCACGAGGGCTGCACCCACGCCCGCGCTGAGTATGCTCCCGTTCACGCGTGCGCAAAGCCTAGCGGCAAGCGGAGCGCTCAGCGCACCACCGATCACCAGGGGTATCATGTATGCCCACATGAAGGTCTCCGCGCCCACGAGCACGGAGAACGTGGCCAGCGCGGCAGCGGCCGGCGCCACCTCGGCGAGATTGACGGAACCGATAAGTACCCTCGGCTCCCGGCTGTCCGACGACATCAACACCGACGTCGCGGTGGGTCCCCAGCCACCGCCCCCGAAGGCGTCTATCGCTCCGCCCACGAATCCGAGCGCGGCCAGGCGCTTCGGACCCAGATTCGACTTCGCCGAGCAGACCCGGCGCCCGCGAGTTCCGAAGATGACCATGCGCACGCCGAGTACGAGCAGGACTGCGGCCACAAGCGGACGCACGCCCGACGCTGCGGCTCGCGTCAGGAGCGCCGCGCCAACGACGGCCCCGAGCGCGCCTCCACCCGCGAGCGGCGCGGCGACGGCGCGCGACACGTTGCCCTGCCGCAAGTGCGCCAAGCCCGACACCATACCCGACGGGAGCTTGGCGCCGTGCACTGTCGCCGAGACCATCACGGGCGCGACCCCGAGGAACAGCAGCAGCGAGGACGCGGACACTCCGTATCCCATGCCGAGCATTCCGTCCACGGTCTGAGCGATGGCTCCTGTCAGACCCACGAGGGCAACGTTCCCGAACACGATTACCTCTTTCGCAGTTTTCCCATGCGGTTTAGGCTGTATATCGTGACTTGCAGCCTAGGCGCGTTCCTCGGCGTCGTCAATGCTCTCCAACGCACCTGCGTCACGTTTTTTGTGCGCTAAATGCGCGAAGCCCCTAGTCGGGTATGAAGTTCCCAGGTGAGCACCACGAGAGAGCAGACCATGCCCCTCGACGAGTACCGGCGAAAGCGGCGCTTCGATTCCACCACCGAGCCGTCGGGCGAGACCGACGGAACAGGCGGTGCCCGCTTCGTCGTGCAGAAGCACGCGGCTCGGCGCCTTCACTACGATCTCCGACTCGAACTCGACGGCGTGCTCCGCAGTTGGGCCGTCCCGAAAGGCCCCAGCCTGGACCTGGGCGAGCGTCGGCTCGCCGTGCAGGTCGAGGACCATCCCCTGGAGTACGCGGGATTCGAGGGCGTCATCCCGCAAGGCGAGTACGGAGCGGGGTCGGTAATCGTTTGGGACACTGGAGAGTGGCGGCCTCTTGGGGGAGGTGGGCGAGCGGGCACCGAGTCGCGTGCGAAGCGCGGTGGCCCGATCTCCGCCGAGGAAGCCCGACGTCATCTCTCGGAGGGTCACCTGAAGTTCGAACTGGCCGGGCAGAAACTGGCGGGCGCTTGGGTCTTGGTGCG
Source organism: Actinomycetota bacterium (assembly GCA_037444885.1). Classification (GTDB taxonomy): domain Bacteria; phylum Actinomycetota; class Coriobacteriia; order Anaerosomatales; family JBBILP01; genus JBBILP01. The sequence goes on from JBBILP010000008.1 coordinate 16,225, forward strand.
CATGAAGCGTCGCGACGGCGAGGAGCGCGACAACTGGCTGCTCATCAAGGAGCGGGACGAGCGGTCTCGTCCGCTCTCGGAATACGACGTGCTCTCCGCCCGACCGGAAAGCGTCATCACGGGCAAGGGTGTGGAGGACGTGGCGGCCGCCGCCGAAGGTCCGGACGCCGCCGAGACTCCGGCCCCAGAACCGAGGCGCACACCTCGCGTGCTCGACGCTTCCTCGATCGGGGGCGCCAGGCGCGTCGCGCTGCCTCGTGGGATCGACTTCCAGCTCGCGGTGGGCGTAGCGACGGCACCCGAGGGCGACGAGTGGTTGCACGAGATCAAGCTCGACGGTTACCGA